>JBKPLM010000021.1:0-21081 GCA_046731655.1 Verrucomicrobiota bacterium
CGGGAAAGTAGTTATAACTGCGGACTAGTAACAAAAGCGCAGAACGCATCGATCTAATTAATTTTGTAGCCGTCTCGCTGTGTCGAGGCGCCTTGGTCCGGTCACTCAACACGGCGACGCAGCGCCGTGGCTACAGCAGCCCCGCAATGTTCACGAGTCAGCGATGTTATTCATTATCCGGGTTGGCTTCGCCTTCACTAGATGGCTCCGATCGGTCCTGTGCGAGCGCGTGAATAATTTGCCGCCCAATCCCTGTGGCGTGCTGCTTGCCCCGATTGACAAGAATAACAATCCCTAGTTTCCGCTGCGGTGCGAATCCAATGTAGGTTGAGGTGTTTGGCAGCCCACCGTTCTTGTCGATGATGGTGAAATTGCCAGCACTGACGTTCTGCCATGCAAGGCCTAACTTAAAGCGCGGGCCCACTGTGAACACGGGCTGCTGAGCAAGGGCCATTGCATTCTCGATCGGCTGATGATTAGGAAGCTCGTCGAGATTGGCAACCAGAAAGGTGGCCATGTCGCGGACCGATGAATAGATTTGACCGGAGCCTGGCCACTGGAAGGTTCCTCCTTCCATGCCGGGCCGCCCGATCGGGCTGCCTGTCGGGCTATAACCCTGCACTGCGCGACCAAGCAAATCGCGTGGCAAAGGCAGCGCGGTTGAACTCATCCCGAGCGGGCCGGTAAGCCGCTGGTGCATCAAGACCGCAAACGGCGTGTTGAAGCGGCGTTGGAGGGCAATCCGCAACAGTACCATGGCAGTGTCCGAATAGAGATACTGCTTCCCAGGTTCATGCTTCGGATCCGCCTTCCAGGAATCAAGAAACCGTACGAAATCTGGCCACGTGTATTTACCTCGATGCCAGTGCTCGTATTGCCCGGGTACATCTGGCAGTCCGGAGGTGTGACTGGCCAGCTGTCCGAGGGTTATCCGACGGATATCACCGCCGCGCTGTAACTCGGTGACATATTTGGCGACCGGATCGTCGAGGCTGAGCTGGCCTTGTTTAACAGCCCGTGCGAGCAACGTGGTCGCAAACACCTTTCCGACGGACCCGAGATTGAAGATCGAGTCAGCCGTAACGGATCGATTCTGCGCATTGTCAGCCATGCCGTAGTTAAAGAACTGAGTGTTACCATTCATCCGGACGGCGACTGCGACTCCTCCGCCCCCACCCTTTGGCAATATCGGTTGAATCTTTTGCGTGACGATTTGTTCAACATTGACTTGGGCGTGTGCGGAACCAACAGCAAGCAGAGCTCCCATCATAGTTGCAATGACGACGTGTGTTGAGATCATGGTGTAACTCTTCATCGGCGGGAGAGTAGATTTACCGAAAAGAAAGTCGAGCCATCATTTCGTCCTTTTGTCATTCCGAAGAGGAGTCGAGAATGAAGCGACTGGGGAAGCCGGGACATAGACGGGAAGGCCGAAGGCCTAGCGAACGGGAAGTGCGCGAATCAAATCTCTGAACTTCTCTGCGTCGCAGCTTGCGAAATTAAGCTAGACGCTGCACAATCCGACCATCATGTAGGCGAAAGGACAAAAAATGCGAATCCGAATACTTGTTGACGTTTTATCTCGTGCTTCTTCTCTTTCAGCATCGATATTGGCTCGCTCATTCCATCAGCCAGATCAGCGTTAGCCATTTCGGTGCCGCTTTTAGGTACTCACATTATTTTTACGCCCACAGTCAGCAGGTGGCGCTCCATCGTCTATTTCATCTTGTTCGGGCTCTGTTTTTACTGTGGCTTTATCGAGAAATCAAAGGGATCAAGCCTATATAACCGAGCGGCTATTCGTTAGGATTCCGCACAGATATCATGCGACTCACTCTTGTACTTTCTGTCATGGCACTTTTGCCGTCTTTGGCAGCTGCCAAGCGTGCCGCACCGCCAAAGATTGAGCCACTCGTCTACGAGGGTATCCGCTATGCGGCACCTAACGACGATGGTCGCCGCGCGTACGTAGAAGCGAGGGATGTCGAGACTGATAAAAGGCTCTGGGATTTGACGATCTTCACAAACCGTATTGATCCAAAGCTGGAGGAAGACGTTCAGTGGGTTTTCATTAAGGCGCTGAGCGTCGAACGCGGCGTGCTCCTGGTTACCTCCGAACACGGCAGGAGATACCAGGTTGATCTAAAGACGAAAGCAATAACGCAATCGAATCCTGTATCTTCACAAACGCCGACCGCAACAGCGCCGCCTAGCGATATTCCTGAGTCGGTCATGAGAGCTATCGCCAATGGCGCGTTTGCGAAGGACTACGATGTCTCCTTCCACATGAACCCATTCTATCTGCGCGGAGATTTCAGTGGCGACAGAAAGACTGACGTCGCTGTCTTAGTAAAGCAACGCTCGACTGGAAAGCTCGGGATTGCGATCGTTAACGATGTCACTGACAAGGTAACAGTCTTCGGCGCGGGGACGGCCATCGGCAATGGCGGTGATAATTTCGATTGGATGGATTCCTGGGAGATTTACTCTAAGGACCGCGTAGCCAGTAAAACAAGCGTCCCGAAGCTTCACGGTGACGCGCTCCTTGTGAGCAAGAGCGAGGCAGCCAGCGCGCTGATTTACTGGAATGGCAAGCGTTACGTTTGGTCGCAGCAGGGTGATTAGCAGCGATCTATACAGATAGGAACCGATTGACTCGGCCGTCCATATCAGTCGGCGTGCCCTCGCCACGGCGAGCAGGCTGTGGCCGCGCCTACCAAAGCGTAATGGCTCACCGAGCACCTTCCGTAGCCGGGATAACCACGCCCGACGCAGGCGTTATTCCAGGCTCAGGTTTTCCCAATGGATCTGGATCGCGTTCCAAGCCGTTCCACAAAAATTCTGTTCTTCGTAGTGATAGTCGAAAGCCACATTACCCAGGGCGTCGAGACCAAGGATGCCAGTATAAATAAAGGGGCCAGCAAGCGTGTAATCGATGACGTAGTTATCCGGCGCATCTTCATAAACGCTACTACAGAATGGGCTATAAACACTCGGGTCAGCGTAATAATGCCAGGTCTCGGTCGCCTGAAAAGCAGCTAGGTCGATTTGGTACTTGCGAGGGGCGCTGTAGTCGCGTGTTTCTCCTGGCGGTTGCTGGAAATTGCTGCCGGCTCCATTATCGAAGAGGAGTAACTGATCGCCCGAAATGGACAAAGCATGCTCGCCGATCGGCGGCAATGTGCCTGCGGCGAGGGTGAGGGCGAATGCACGCAGCGACGGAAACTCATGCCAGTGCTTTGTAGGATCGCCCAGAATCCACTTGATGTTTCCAGAATCGTAATCAAGCGCGATGACAAAGTTTTCCCGGCTGGAAACGATGAGTGAGTCATCAGAGCTGCGGTATGTGCAGGTGTTGTTGTGAAACCAATCGATAGGCGCGGGATAGACGAATTGGCTTGGATCGTCCCCACCGGCAATCATCGCGGCGCTGATGATGTCCGCCAGGTTCCAGGTCCGGAGCACATTGCCGGCGGCGTCGACTTCGAGATTGACACTCTCAGTTTGATCGACGGTATCGACGTCAAGAATCATTCCCTCCCGGCCCGGGTCAATATTGTGATGGAAGCCGGTCACACCAATCCCGCTGTAGTCGGCCACAGGCGTCGTCACGCCATCGAACTCAGTGCGAAGAAGCGAGGTACCGGAGGTAACGTAAAATGCATTGTCGAAGAGAGCGCAGTTCTGGGCCCCTACTCCTGCCGTGCCGACCCAGCGGATTTCGGCGTCCGTGTCGATAATGATGGGGGTGATAGGATCGGCGTAGCCCTTCAGGAGGATAAAGTCGTAGCTCAGGGTGGTGCCTGGTAATCGCGACTGAATGACGGTTGGATTGGAGTATGTGCCTCCGTCATAGGGAGGGGTCGTGATGGTGGTAGCGAATCTTTTGATTCGGTCAAATCGTCCGCTGAAACCAAGGTTGATTATGACGCGGTTTGGGCGGCCGGCGTAGAGACCGAAGACCGGGATGGTGAGGTTGCCATTTTGGGGATCGAAATAACCCCGCGCTTCCAAATAGGCTCGCCCATAGCGGACCTTGATCGGCCGCGTGGCTGACCCCGTTTTTGGCTGAATCCAGAACTGGGCGTATTTGAAGCCGGCGACATTACTCACGCTGGTGTGGGCGAAACTGATAAATGGCGTTGGACCTTCGGACACCTCAATGTTTCCAACCGTCCGCCCGGCCTCAACTGCAATGGAGAGCGCGCACACGAGTGCGGCCACGGGAGCAATCAATCGTACGTTCATGCCGCCTTTTTGTTGGAGAGCACGGGAACAGTCAATCTAATTCGGCAACGCTCGGTGGCACATCTGTGTGGGTGTGCGATTGAGAGAGAGCGGGATTATGAGCCCTTGATTTCTCCTCAATTGCGCGGCCTGATGAAAGACTTTTGGCCGAAGGTCCCAGCGACTCAACGGCAAGCGCTAGCTCTGGTTAGAGCATCGCGCCTGAGAGCGGCTGGCATCGAGTTTCGGATAGCTCAACGCGTAATCAAAACGTAACTCATCCCCTGCTCCTCTCTTCTGTCATTTGATTCCAGCTGAGAAAGAGAAGCATTTCGAAGCTGGGGCATAAGACGTGAAGCTTTCTCTCTTGACACTACCAAAGCATCGAGATTTCCAGCATTCCATTCAGCGACCGCGCGATCCGGCTGGATGTGGCGCGCTTTTTGCAAGTAAAGCAGGAGCCCTTCGTCCTTCGCAGAAACGACTTCATAACGCCAGTTACGCGCTTCCGCTTCGCGACGAACGTCTCGCCCAAAGATAGCCAGCGCGTCGCGACGATCGCGATAGCCGGTAACTACCTTCCAAGTTGCGTAGGTACCAGTGAAAAAGATTGCAAGGACTAGGGCGCCAGCGGTCCACCGACAGATAAGCATCGCACGATTTTCTGTAGCCACAGGCCTATGGCCGGTCAGATCCGAATCGACGCTCGTTGAAACACGGCTCACAAAGCCGTCGCTACAGGATCCGCGGCTCCCGATTTGTGCAGCCAAAAGCAGACAAAGGGGCGGGATAACTGGAAAGATCCTATCGACACGCTTGGACGGAATCAGCGACATCACGACCAGGCCGCCGAGACTCCAGCAAAGCAGCCAGAATGTATCCGGCGACATCTCACGAAATGCAGTACCGATTTTCCATCGGCGCGACGCAAGATCGAAAATTGCAATTGCGATCAGCAGGATGCTCCACGGAGCAAATTTGTGAGCCAGATGAGGCAAATAAAAATAAAGTGGCTGCGGCCGATGAATGGTTTCGCCAAAACGTCCCAAGAATTCGCGCATAACGACTTCATTAAAGAAGCCAGGCTGAAACAAGATGCCGCCCGTGACCCATAACAAAAAGACAGCTAGAGAGACGATCCATGGCCACCAGCCAGACCAGGCGCTCTGTAGCGGCGCGCCCGCCGGTCGCACCCTACCATAACGCCATTGGAAAAGCGCAATGCCAGGAAGTAAAAAAGCGTAAACGATCGGGCCTTTGATCAACATTGCGATGGTGAGCAATGCGAAGAGGTAAAGTCGATCGCGCGATTGCCATTCCTCGTGCCTTTGGATTTTTTGCCAAATCAGCAGCCCAATGAGAAAGATCACAAACGCCAACGGCATGTCGGTGCGCACGAGTGTCGCCAGGCGCGGACTCAGAAGATTCAATCCAAACGCGCTAAGCGCGACGAGACCAGCAATTGATCCGTACGCGGAGCCGGCTCGGCGAAACAATAAGCCTGCCAACGCAATCGCAGCCACGAGCGATGGTAACCTCCATGCCACTTCCCATGATCGGGTCAGTGCGAAGAGACCGGCCGATATCCATCCTACCAACGGCGGCTTGGTTGCCACGCGCTCATGGGGCGTCTGCTGATAAAACCAGCAGCCTTCCTTGATCATTTCAAAGGAAGTGAACGCCTGCTTCGCCTGATCGTAATCGTCGAGTTGCCACGGCAAATTGCCAATGAGAAACAAAACGAGGCTTACGGCGGCAACAACCAAAACGGTGCGTCGATCGTCGAGCAGATTTTCTGTCATGGCTCTTGGCTGCAGTGTGCGCAGTCTTCAGCGCATCCCCTTCTCGCGCCCCAAAGCCATTTCCACTGAGGACATCGGACGCTACTACGCGCACGAATGGGACGGTTCATTCATTCGCGCCAGAGAACGGCGCGCGTCGGCGCGCCATCGCCACCGGCGATTTTTAGAGGCAACGCCGCCAAGTGATAAATACCAGGACCCACTTCGCTCAGGTCGAGCGATTCAACGATAGCGATGCCAGCGCCAGCCAGTGCGTGATGGTTCTGCAACGATTTCGAGTCGATTTCATCTACGGATGGTAGGTCCAACCCCAGCAGCTTGACGCCATTCTTCTGCAGCCACGCCGGGACGTCGGCTGCGATCACCGGAATTTTGTCCGGGAAAAGAGTGGAGTCACTCCATCGACCGGTTTTCACAAGAAGCCGCGAGCTTGCCGCGATTTGTTCGGCGGACGCCTGGAGGTCCTCGATGGTGATCAGCTGTTTCTCCTTCGAATCAAAGAAGGCTTGTGCAAGATCAACAACGGTCGCGCGGCCCAGATAAGTTTCGAGCGACGCCTTCTCAATTGATTCGCCGTCCGTGTCAAAATGAAATCGAGCATCCGCATGCGTGCCATTGTGTACGCTCATGCTGATCGCCCCCAGATTGACACTTGCCCCTTTTTCTTTCTCCCTCGTCAATCGAAAACGACACGGCTCATCACCGGGCCATTCTGCAAGATCATTCGAAAGCGTTCGTGAAATATCCCAGACTTTCATGGCGTAATTAGTTAAGTCGCGTTTCCAATCGCTTCAATAATCGCTCGGGCGGCTCTCTCGCTCGCTCCGGTTTCGCCGATCAAGGAAGGGCGATCTCCAGGTCGCCCCGGCGGACTAGAGACCGCCGCTCCTTGGAGTTTATCAATGATTTTGTCGAACTCAGAAATCATTTGCTCTCGCGCGCGTCCATTCTCAATCAGCGGCTGCACAGCTTTGACTATAGCGCTCGGTTTTGCGCGCTGCTGAATGAATTCGGGGACGACTTCCTTGCCTGCGAGCAGGTTGGGCATACCAAGATATTGTACATTCACCACTAGTCGCGCTGCGAGATAGGTCGGCCATGCCACTTTATAAATCAGCACAAACGGCAACCGAAAATAAGCAGCTTCCAACGTGGCACTCCCTGAGGCGACAATTCCCGCCCACGCGCGCTGCATGATTGCAGCTGTCTCGTCTACTTTAATTTGAATTGCCTGCCGATCTTGTGATTGATCCTGTCCAGACACCAACGGCTTCATCTCGCGAGCCATTTGCTCGGACGCAGCTGCAACTTCAAAACGCAGATTCCGGTTTTGCGTCCGAAGCTCACGCGCCGTTTCCAGCAACACGGGAAAAATCTTTCGCACTTCCCGGGAGCGACTACCCGGGAAAAGCGCAATCAAATTCCGATCGCGCTCTGCATCGATCTTTCGGCCCTTCAATCGTTCGATCATGGGATGACCAACGAACAACGCGCGCAAGCCAGCCTGGTTGTAGAGATCGGCTTCAAACGGAAAGATGCAGAGCACCAGATCGATTGAGTGCGCCATTCTCTTGATGCGTCCACGATTCCACGCCCATACTTGGGGACTGATGTAGTAAATGATCCTTTGTCGTGGCGTTTGCCGTCGCAACGCGCGTGCGAGGCGCAGATTGAAACCTGGGTAATCAATAAGGACGACCGCGTCAGGTTTGGTTTCCCGAATTTCCTTTAGCGTTTCCTGAAACTGCGCTTGGAAATAACCATATTTCCTGAGTACCTCCCATAAACCGAGGACTGCGGCCTCACCGATCCAATTTTTGAATTGTTCGCCGGCCACCTGTTGCATTTGCGGTCCCCCGCGCCCGACGAACCTGAGTTCGCCGCCTACTTCGCGCAGGCAACGCATTAATGCAGCGCCGTGATTGTCTGCGCTCACTTCACCAGCGACGAAATAGATAGTCATAACGGAAGACAGACTTCCGAGCCTGTCCTGGCAAACAGGCGTCCTCGCCTGTCGATTGCCAGCGAGGCAGGCGAGACGTCCGCTTGCCGCGACAGCCAAGATGGCTGTGTTCCGACTCTTCGTCTACCCACCGGGCGCGATTCGCTTGGTGATTTCGACTGCCAACTTCAATGCCGCGGTCGCTTGAGAACCCGAAACGCGCGGTTCACGCCCCGTGCTGGCGCATTCAATGAACGAAGCAAGCTGAAGCTTAAGCGGTTCCTCGCGCTCAATTTCGACTCTGTCGCGCGTGATATGTCCCCCAACCCGTCGGTAGATTTCGCCGCTTTGATTTT
Source organism: Verrucomicrobiota bacterium (assembly GCA_046731655.1). GTDB lineage: Bacteria > Verrucomicrobiota > Verrucomicrobiia > Chthoniobacterales > UBA10450 > Udaeobacter. Next base: position 8,328 of record JBKPLM010000021.1, read on the forward strand.
GATAATCGAGCGAGAGATAAGCGTCCTCTTGAAAGATGCGAATCTTGCGTAGGCGCTCAGGACTGATACGGCTCGAGGTAACATTTGCCACGCAACCATCTTCAAAATGCAGTCGCGCATTAGCGATGTCTTCGCTCCGGCTAAGGACCGGGACTCCTACCGCGTCGATGCTCCAGAGCGGCGAGCGCACAAAATGCAAAATGACTTCCAAGTCGTGGATCATTAAATCGAGGACGACACCGATATCGGTGCTGCGTTCGGAATAAGGCGAGAGCCGATGCGCTTCGATGAACCGAGGATGGGTCAGATGTGTTTCCAGCGCGCCTAAAACTGGATTGAACCGTTCCACATGGCCCACTTGCAAAACGAGGCCACTGCGCGTGGCTAATTCTGCCAACTCGGTAGCATGCGCGGTATTATCGGTGATTGGCTTCTCGACCAGCACGTGTTTACCTTTTGTTAGTAGAGCGCGCGCTGTCGCGTAGTGCGTATTGGTTGGCGTTGCCACGGAAGCGGCATCGACCATCTCAATAAATTCATCGAGCGATTTGGCAGGCGCCGCGCCGAATTTTCCACCGATGGTGCGGCTCCTGAAGGGATCTACGTCATACACTGCGGTGAACTCAGCCGATGGAATCTCCGCATAAAGCCGCGCATGGTTGCTCCCGATGTGACCAACCCCGACAACTCCGATGCGCAGGTTATTCATCACCGCTCGCAGTCAACCCCGAAAGCTTTCGGGGTCAACGCGGAAAGCTATCAGGGTCAAAATCATATAGTGGCTCTTATGGACCGCATGTATCCCCCTTTTGCGGTGCATCCGGCGCGCAGTTCGCACGATACCATTCGTAGGTTCGGGCGATACCGTCCCGCAAAGGGATCGACGGCTTCCAACCAAGAGCTCGCAGCTTGGTGATGTCCAAAAGCTTTCGCGGTGTGCCATCAGGTTTAGTGGCGTCCCAGCTAAGTTCGCCGTCGAAACCAACAACGTCGCAGATTAATTCAGCCAGTTCGCGAATCGACATGTCCTCGCCACATCCGACATTGATAATTTCCGGGGAATCGTATTTCTCCAGCAGCAACACACACGCTGATGCAAGATCGTCCACGTGCAAGAATTCACGCCGCGGCTTTCCGGAGCCCCACACGACAAGCTTTCGATCTTTCCGCGTTTTTGCTTCGTGCGCTTTACGCAAGAGCGCAGCGAGGACATGTGATGTTTCCAAATCGAAATTGTCATTCGGTCCATATAGATTTGTCGGCATCACTGAGACGAAGTTCGCGGCGTATTCGCGAGCATATGCCTGGCAAAGTTTGATCCCGGCAATCTTCGCAATCGCGTAGGCTTCATTGGTTGGCTCCAGCGGCCCGCTTAGCAATGCTGTTTCTGGGATCGGCTGGGGCGCGAACTTCGGGTAAATACACGAGCTCCCAAGAAAGAGAAGCTTGCGCACGCCATTCTCGTAGGCCGAACAAATGACGCTGTTCTGTATCCGCAAATTCTCGAGCAGAAACGCGACCGGATGATCATTGTTTGCCTTAATGCCGCCGACTTTTGACGCCGCGAGAATCACGACCGCTGGTTTTTGTTCTGCAAAAAATTTCGCGACTGCAGACTCGTCTTGGAGATCCAGTTCCGATCTGTCCCGACCGAGCAAATTCAAAAACCCTATCGACTCGAGCCGACGAATCAGTGCTCTGCCAACCATACCACGATGACCGGCGACGAAAATTTTGTCGGATTTATCCATCATGAGCTGCCTGCCTCCCTGCGGTAGCATTTTCTTTTTTCGTCCCTTGCGCAATCCTAGCCTTCGTTTCCCTGCTCAGGCCGGGATCAGCGATCCCGGCTACAACGGCGCAGCTTCGTTGCTGTGGTTGTTTGATCGCAAGTACGGATTTTGAATCTGCGGATGCTTCGCATACACGCGTTTTCCGTTATCACTGTCTTTCTGGTTTCAACAAGTCTGCCGGGATCATCCGCCTTCGCCCAAGCTAAGGTGGATAAGCGGGCCCGGGCATTTGGTCGTTGGATTCGAACATGAGCCGCGGGAGAAAAATCGGACTTGGCGATTCACGCGCTGGCACTTGATCGATCTCGCGGGGTTCAAAGTGAAACTGAAGGCTGAATTTCAGGGGAGCAATCGCGATCTGTATCGATAAAGTAATCGCTGCGGCGTTCCACTACTCTGGCACACCCTGCTCGATCACTCCCCTCCTCCATCGCTCCGGCTTGCCGAAGGCGTCAGCGGACGTAATGGTATTGATCCGATGATCGCCAAGGAGACGCAGACATTTCAGTTTGATGCAATTGACGATGTGGTAAGCGACGTCGCCAAGGGCCGCATTGTCATTGTAACGGACGACGCCGATCGCGAAAACGAAGGCGATCTGGTGATGGCGGCCGAAAAAGTAACCCCGGAAGCGATTAACTTCATGGCTACGCATGGACGCGGCTTAATTTGTGCGCCCATTTCAAACGAACGTGCCGAGCAGCTCGGCCTGCAGCGCATGGTGGCTCAAAACCGCGAAAAACATAAGACCGACTTCACCGTCTCAGTAGATGCCGCGCGCGGTGTGACCACAGGTATCAGCGCCTACGATCGGGCCACCACTATCCTGGCAATCGCGAATCCGAAATCAGCCCCCGACGATCTCAGCCAGCCGGGGCACGTTTTTCCGTTGCGCGCAAAGGATGGAGGTGTGCTGAGGCGTGCGGGTCACACCGAGGCTGCCGTCGATCTGGCAACAATGGCGGGACTACAACCAGCCGGAGTGCTCTGCGAGATTTTGCACGATGACGGCACCATGGCGCGGTTGCCGGAGTTGATGGAGTTCCGCAACAAGCATGGCCTGCGCATTTGCACAATCCAGAGCCTGATCGCACACCGGCGGGTTCGTGAAAAACTGGTGGAGCTGGAGCAGATCGTGAAAATGCCGACTGAGTACGGCGATTTCGATTTACATTTGTATCGCTCGAAACTCGACGGCCAGCATCACCTGGCCCTGGTCAAAGGCAAAATCCATAAGACCAAGCCGACGCTGGTGCGTGTGCACAGCCAATGCCTTACCGGCGACGTGTTCGGTTCACGGAGGTGCGACTGCGGAAACCAATTGCACGCGGCGCTTCGGCAAATTCAAGAGGAAGGCAGCGGCGTCCTGATTTATATGCGTCAGGAGGGGCGCGGCATTGGGCTCGCGGCAAAAATTCATGCCTATAAGTTGCAGGAGGAAGGACTCGACACGGTCGAGGCGAACGTGAGACTCGGGTATCCCAGCGATTTGCGAGATTACGGGCTCGGCGCGCAGATCCTTTTCGATCTCGGGGTGCGTCAGTTCCGTTTTCTGACTAACAACCCGAAGAAGGTCGTCGGACTCGAGGGCTACGGCCTGGAGATGGTGGAGCAGGTGCCAATACGTAGCGAAGCCAATCCGCACAACGCGAAATATCTCGAGACCAAAAAGACGAAGCTGGGACACTTGCTCTAAATGACGAAGAATGCCTAAGATGCCGAACTCCGAAGGAACACGCGGCGCAGGCATTCGTCCTTTGTAATTTCTAGATGTCGAAGTCGGTCCCACCTCGTCCGCACGTCATTGCGGCGAAACGCAGGTTCGCAATCGTGGCGAGTCAGTTTAACGCACAATATGTACAGGGTTTGGTCGATCACGCGGAAAAGGAATTGCGCAGCCTTGCGTCGAGTGCGGCAATTTCGATTCACCGCGTGCCGGGTTCGTTCGAAATCCCTGTTGTCGTACGCGAGTTAGCGCGAAGGAAAAGAGCCGATGCGATTATCGCGTGCGGTGTAATCATGCAGGGAGAAACAAACCACGCCAAAAACCTTAGCCATTCTGTGACTGATGCGCTTCAGCGAATTGCGGTTGATTACGGTGTGCCAGTGATCAACGTCGTACTCAGCTTCGACAATGGGGATCAGGCGCGAGAACGCTGTCTCGAAAATAGAATCAACCGCGGGACCGAGGCCGCGCGGGCGGCAGTAGAAATTGCCGGTATCTTGTCGGAACTCCGCAGGAAGTAATCATGGGCAAAAGACGGCGAGCACGCGAAGCAGCGATTCAGTATCATTTCTGGCGGGATCTTCAACGGGGTGAAGGACCGGAAAAGATTGCCGATTTTTGGGAATTCTGCCCGGCGACGCCGCGAGTGCGCGAGTTTGCGCAGCCTCTTATCGAGGGAATGGTCGAGCATCTGCCGGAAATCGACGAACGGATTCGCCGCTACTGCGAGAATTATGAATTTCGACGGATCTCAGCGGTTGACCGCAACGTCCTCCGCCTGTCGATCTACGAAATGCTTTACCGAGACGATATACCGCCGGTCGTCTCGATAAACGAAGCCATTGAGTTGGCAAAAACTTTTGGTGGCGGCGAATCAGGCCGTTTCGTCAATGGCATTCTTGATCGCGTAAGAAAAGATTTGGACCGGCCCGCGCGCGAACCGCTGACTAAACGTGATTCGTGACTGGTTGAATCGTTAGAAAGATCTGAACGCGGCCCGATTTAACGATGTAACTCTCTTTAACCCTTTTTATCGTCGCGCTTGCGCAATGAATTTCCTTCAATCCCTAGCCGAACATTTCGCCGGTAAACCCATCGACTGGGACGAGCTCGAGGAATCGCTGATCCGCGCGGACCTCGGTGTGCCGATGGCCACTCGCATCATCAAAACGCTGCAGGAACGTGAGGCCTGGTCGTTAATGGGAATCAATGACGTTGTGAAGGTTGTACGCCGGGAAGTTTCGCGGGTCTTACCCGCAGACACTCCTGCCATAAGGCCTCTGGCCGGTAAACCAAATGTCATCCTGCTCCTGGGCGTCAACGGCACTGGCAAGACCACATCGACAGCGAAGCTGGCTCATTATTTTCAGAAAGACGGACACAGCGTAGTACTAGCGGCAGCAGACACGTTTCGCGCTGCGGCCATCGAGCAGCTTGGCATTTGGGCAACAAGGCTTGGCGTCGAAATGATTAAGGGACAATACAACACCGATCCCGCCGCGCTTTGTTACGAAGCGTATCAGGCAGCCGCAAAACGCCAGGCTGACTTTCTGCTTTGCGACACGGCCGGCCGCCTGCACACGAAAAAGAATCTGATGGCCGAGCTTGAAAAGGTGAAACGCACTGTCGGCAAGCACGACTCGGACGCGCCGCATGAAACGCTGCTGGTGGTCGATGCGACGACTGGCGGTAACGCGCTCAGCCAGGCTCGCGAATTCCAGGCCACAATTGGTCTGACTGGTCTTATCGTCACCAAGCTCGATGGCAGCGGTAAAGGCGGCGTCGTCGTCGCAATCCAGGATGAACTTCGAATCCCAACGCGTTTCGTCGGCACCGGCGAACAGCTGGATGATTTCGCGCCATTCGACGCGCGCGAATTTGTCGCGAACATGTTGTAACTCGAGTTCAACGCCATGGGAGAAGCAGTCAAAGAGACTTTTGCACCGGAAGACAGCGTTGCTCCGGTCGCGCTGACGGGGGCGCGCGGCTTTCTCGCGAAGTTCACTGTGCTCAAGGGAGCCCAACGCGAGTTGTGGCTCACGTTTCTGATCAAGTTCCTCATTTACACTGCTTACTCGGTCACGAACAAAACGATGGTGTTGTGGTTTTCGAAAGATCTCGGTTTTAGCGATCAAGCGGCGGGCGCGTTGGTCGGCTGGGTTTGGGCACCGGCGATGACCATCTTCACGTTGCTTTCCGGCTCAATCACGGATGCGATCGGATTGCGTCGCACTTTCTTCCTCGGTGTCGCCATCTGCACAGTTGCTCGCAGTGTTATGGTTGTTACAACGATCCCATCGTTAGCGCTCGCCTGCGGAGTCCTCCCCTTGGCCATTGGCGAAGCGCTCGGCACGCCTGTGTTGCTGGCAGCAACGCGGCGCTACTCCACAGTAGCTCAGCGCTCGATTTCATTCTCGATCATCTATTCGGTGATGAACGTCGGCTATGTCGCCGCTGGGTATATATTCGACTATGTCCGTCAGTTGAACTTGCATGTTAGTCTCTTCGGATTTGAGCCAAGCGCATTCCAGCAACTGTTCATGGTCAGCCTGATGTTCGAGATCGTACTGTTTCCGGTGATCTATTTTATCCGCCGAGGAGCGGAAGCGACCAACGGCGGCCCCGTGGTTGGTGAAACGTCCCGCGATCGTGGGATTGCGCCAGCTTTTTGGACCCGCGCTGGACAGACTGTGAAGAAAAGTGCGGTCGCTACAGCGCAGCTTTTTCGGCGGCTGGTCAGCCAGTCTGCTTTCTACCGGCTGCTTGCTTTCTTCCTCTTCATCGGATTTCTCAAAGCCATTTTCCTCCAAATGGATTACGTGTTCCCGAAGTGGGGCATTCGCGAGCTCGGCCTGAACGCACCCGTTGGCAAACTTTCCGCAATCAACGCGATTATCATCATTTTCCTGGTGCCGGTAGTGGGTGCGCTCACGCAAAAGTTTGCAGCCTATCGGATGGTGGTCGTCGGTGGAGCAATTTGTGCCTCTGGAGTATTCATAATGGCCCTACCGACGGAATGGTTCCAGCCCGCCGCTGAGAGCGGCATTGGGCAGTGGCTTGGGCATGGCTACCTCGGAGTACGGGGAAGCATTCACCCTTACTATATCATGGCTGCGCTATATCTGATCGTCTTCTCGGTCGGCGAAGCGTTCTACTCGCCGCGAGTCTATGAGTACGCCGCGGCAATCGCACCGAAAGGCCAGGAAGCATCGTACGGCTCACTGGCGTACCTTCCATTTCTCGTTGGCAAAATCCTTGTTGGAACCGGCGGATGGTTCCTGGCTGCGTTTTGTCCCGAGCACGGTCCTCGGCATTCCGGAACGATGTGGCTTATCTTTGCTCTGGCGGCAACAGTCGCGCCAGTTGGATTGCTGTCGCTGCGTCGCTACATTCGCGTCCCCGAGGCCGGGCGGCCCGATTAATCGGAAAAATGGCCTACGACAAAGTCGAAAGCCCAGCCATTTTCCAGTTTGTTTGCGAATTTAATTAATGAAGATCGATCTTGCGCCTGCTCGATTTGCTCGAGAACGCGTCAATGTGTAAGTTGTACAGCTCTCTCTAGCAAGTCACACTCTCAAGGTAGTTAGTCTGGCGTAAACGGGGATCGATAAAATTCAGGAGTCAGGAGTGTATGAAAAGCGCACATTTAATACGCCCGCATCATGGGTCGCATAAGACATTGTGGTTTGGTCTACTTGGCACAGTCGTGGTGATTGTCGGTTCGATTTTGTTGGCTTATGCTCAAACTCAGAAAAAAGAAGCTGAGAAAATGAATCCTAACAAGCCGGTGCCAAGCAACGCTGAATTACAAAAACAATTAACCAAGGACCAGTATCACATCACGCGTGAATGCGGAACCGAAACTCCGTTTCACAACGCCTACTGGGACAATCACAAGGCGGGAATTTACGTCGATCTTGTTACCGGCGAACCGTTATTCAGTTCGCTGGACAAATTCGACAGCGGCACCGGGTGGCCCAGTTTCACGAAGCCGATATCGCCTGAGAGCGTCGTGGAGAAGCGGGATTCCTCTCACGGAATGGAGCGTACTGAGGTTCGAGGAAAAACAAGCGATTCGCACCTAGGTCACGTGTTCAATGATGGTCCCGCGCCGACAGGCGAACGTTACTGCGTGAACTCAGCGGCGTTGCGCTTTATTCCCGTGGAGAAATTAAAGGAAGAAGGCTACGGCCAATATCTCTCGCTCTTTCAATCGCCGCAGGGCCAGCAACAGCAGGCACAAGCCAACTAATGGTAAAACCGGCGCGCTGCGCCGACCGGACGATCCGAGCGACTGGCGTTGCAGCGCCCGGTGTCCCTACCCGGGCGGTTTTAGTTCATCCATCATCCGTGCTGCTTCGTTTCATTGTCTCTTGGCGTGAAAGCGCGTCTTTCAATATGGCGCCGGAGACGTTAAACTTTTAAATTCACAATGACCAGGGACGATTTCGATTACGCCATTGAAAACACGCATGTGATTGTTGCTCCTGAGCGACAGATCGCGACCTTCGGCAGCACTAGTTTCAATTTTTATCTCATCTCGGAGCTGATGGATCGAGTCGATCAGGTCCGGATTCGCAATGGAAAAATTCACGCGGAGCGCCCACAGATCCTTACACCGGAACATTATTACCGGCTGTTGTTGGAAGGCTTCGGAGAAAAAGCGGAGCGCTACGTAGATCGACTGCGTGAGCAGGCCCGGAATATTGCAGTGCTCCGTTACGGTTTTCAGTTCCGCAAAACCGATCTGAGCGAGCAAACGCTGCGCGACTCAATCGATTCAGTAATCAATCGCACGAGACATCGCGTCGAGAGCGCGAATGAACCGCTCAGCGCCATCATCCAGGGCGTCGATGACGCGTGGGAAGTCTGCCTGCTGAAATTCACCATCGATATGGTCGAGCGCTCTTCTGGCGGCAATCTTGGCGATTTTCGCAAGCGGGGTTTGATATAGCTGTCCGAGGCTGTCAGCTGCCATGGGCGGCCTCAAAGATATTCTCTCATGAACGCGCCGGCGCTAGCGAGCGCGCGGCGACCGGCTTCAAGATGAGCATTCCATAAAGGCCATGCGTGAATCATCTGCGGCCAAACTTCCAGAGTCACGCGGACATCCGCCGCGCCGGCGACAGCCGCAAAGCGAGTAGCATCATCGAGCAACGTCTCAGCTGAGCCAACCTGGATTAGTAGTGGGGGAAAATCCTTGAGATCCGCGTAAAGAGGAGAAACCCGCGGGTCCCTCCGATCCATTCCTGCTGGAAAATAGGCTTGGGCTAGCTCGTTTAGATATGGTTTGTGAATGAGCGGATCGACGGCTTCCTTGCTGGAAAGCGTCGAACCAGACAGCGTCAGATCCGTCCAGGGCGAAATTAACCAGGCGCAACCGGGAAGCTCCTCGTGTGCATCGCGCAGCCGACTGATCAAGGCAATTGTAAGGCCAGCGCCGGCGCTATCGCCGCCGATTCCAATGTGCGCAGCAGGAATATTCTGATCTCGCAGAAACCGCCACGCAGTTAACGCATCGTCGTACGCTGCGGGGAACGGATGCTCGGGAGCCAATCGATAACCAATAGCCAAAGTTCGCACTCCACTGGCGCGCCCCGCCTCAGTGACCAGGCGACGGTGGCTCAGGATCGAACCGGAACAATAGCCGCCACCATGAAAAAACATCAGGACACGGGAGGGATCGCTGCCGGGAGCGATCGACCATTCCCCCGGCACGCCACTGACATCAGCTGCGGTGAGCTTTACGTCCTCAGCTGCAGGCCAAACAGAACCGACATCATCGAGACGCTTTCGTCGCTCGGCCCATCCAACAGGTCGCGGCTTGGAACTTAATAGCGCGCGGATCGCCTCGATTTCGCTTTGAACCATTGGTTTCTGAGTTGATCGTCAATCTGCAAATCGATTTGTAATTCAGATTACTACCGGTCGTCTCGTGATGTCATTCTGATCCCGCAGTCGGGGGAGAAGAATCTCGCATCAGTTTTGGATCCATCTTCCGCAAGAGAAATGAACAGAGCTGTTTCGCTTCGCTCAACATGACAATGTTATTTGGGACGACGAGCGCTAAACTTTCGGCTTTCGTCACCGCTTAGACCTTGTCATTCTGCGCGCTCGAACGGCAAGTGAAAAACTATCTCCAGCTCAATCTAAGTTTGCTCTATTGGATTTTGATCGCGCCGTTTACCGGGCAATTTTTCAAAATCGCGCCGATCTTCAGACAAATGGTGGCCATCGGCGTGCGCGCAACACCGATGGTGGCACTGACGGCGTTCAGCGTAGGTGTGACGCTCGCCATGCAAGCCGCTCATTCTCTCGAAAGTCTCGGCGCTGAAATGTACATTCCCGATCTAGTAATGCTCACCCTTTTGCGCGAAATGGGACCGGTGTTGATCGCAGTAATCGTAATCGGCCGCAGCTGCTCAGCCGTGGCAGCGGAGCTGGGGACAATGAAAGTGTCCGAAGAAATCGAGGCACTCGAGGTCATGGCAATTAACCCGGTCCAATATCTGGTAGTGCCACGATTTCTTGCCATGATGGTGATGTTGCCGGCCCTTACCATCTTTGGAAATTACATCGGGATCCTCGGCGGCTGGGCGGTCTGCCGTTTCGCGCTCGATTTTAATACCGCCGGATATGTGCTGCGCGCGCTGGAGAGCGCCGACACCTGGGATTTGTATTCTGGAATGATCAAGAGCGTAATTTTTGCATGGATTGTCATCACAATTGCGTGCAACGCCGGATTGAATGTAGAAGGCGGCGCGGAAGGCGTCGGTCAGGCGACAACTTCTTCGGTCGTGCAGGCGTTGCTGGCGATGTTGGTAATGAACGCGGTGCTGACCGGCGTTTTCTTTTTCAGCGCATGAGTACTAACGGAGAAACAATCATCGAAGTAACCGACCTCGTTCGAAAATTCGGAGATCGCGCGGTGCTCGATAGCGTCTCTTTTAACGTCCACCGCGGCGAAACGCTCGTTATCATGGGCGGCAGCGGCTGTGGAAAGAGTACTCTGCTTCGCCACATGATCGGTTCGATGAAGCCCACCTCAGGTCTCGTGAAGCTTTTTGGCGAAGAAATCACAACCATGAAGGAGCGCGAGCTTGAACGTGTGCGGCTCCGTTTCGGGATGCTATTCCAGTCTGGTGCGCTCCTGGCTTCGCTCACCGTGGGCGAGAACGTGGCGTTGCCACTTTTGCAACACACGGACAAGTCCCTCGAGGAAATCGAGCAAATCGTGAAACAGAAACTTGAAATGGTTGGCCTGACCGGTTTTGAAGACCTTAAGCCAGACGAGATCAGCGGCGGGATGAAAAAGCGTGTGGGGCTCGCACGTGCGCTTGCGCTCAACCCGGAATTGCTATTTAGCGATGAGCCGACATCCGGGCTCGATCCAATCATGACTGCCGTGGTAGATGAACTTACCTTGAAACTGACCCATGGGACCCACATGACCGCGGTGGTAGTATCGCACGATATGACGAGCGCATTTCGCATCGCGACGCGCATGATCATGCTCGGCCACGGTGGCATTGTCGCGCAGGGCACACCGGATGAAATTCGGAACAGCGCAAATCCGGAAGTGCAACAATTTATCCATGGCGAGGCTGACGGTCCAATTCCATTGAACGTTTCACAGGAAGAACACGAGGATCATCAGCATGTTAAGCCGCGACCCTTCGTTGCAGCGCGTAATAGATTCCATCGCAAAACGGCGTGACATGAGTCATGAATGACGAAAAAATAAGCAAAGATATGTGCGAGTCGCTCAATCGTTACAGCGCCCCATCGTATTTACGATTCAACGTTTTAACGATTCGACGTTTTAACATGGCGAAGCCATGAGCTTGATGAAACGCAATCTGTCGGATTATTTCGTCGCGCTGTCCGTGATTGCTTGCAGCATCGTCTTGCTCGGCGCGCTGACTTTCGCGCTCTCCGGCTATCGCCTCAAAAAACCAACACGGACGCTCCAGATCAATTATGAAGACGTCACTGGCATCAAGGTTAATTCCGAAGTCCGTTACGCAGGTGCGCCGGCTGGACGCGTGATCGCGATGCGCCAGCTCACTGCCAAAGAGCGTGAGGCGGGCGCAAACAAGAAGGACGCCGTGCGCGTAACGGTGAGCCTCGATGACGGAGTTCCGCCACTGCCGACCGATGTAACTGCCACGCTCAGCTCCGACACCATGCTTTCGCCGAAATTCGTGGCCCTTTCTGCAGGCACACCAGGAGGTCAGACCCTGGCAAACAACGCGGAAATCGAAGGTCATCCAGCATACGGCCTCGAACAAATCACCGCGGCGGCCGGTCCGTTATTCGATAATGCAAACAAGCTGCTCGATAATCTCAACGTGACTGTGACTGGTTTGAAAAAAGATCTTGGTGAATTCACGCCAAAGCTCGGGCCATTGGCCGATTCGTTAAAATTGGACGTCGACAGCTTACAGAACATGATCACAAACCTCGAGGGCGTAGCAAAGGGCGCCGATAGGGTGTTCGGTTCCGCTGATTCTTTCATCAAAACGACGGACAAACAGCTTTCGGAAGATTTGAAACAACTGCACGTGACTCTATTGAACCTGAAAGTCGTTACGACATACGCGAAGGAGCTCGTCGGAACGCTCGCCGCAAAGCCAAACCGCGTCATCTTCAGCGGCAAGCCGGCAACGCTCACCCCCGAGTCGGAAATTCTAAAAAGCTCAAAGCCCGTACCGGCTACGAAACCGTGATTAAGCAGCTCGTCGATGACGCCGCATTAGCTTGAGAAAGCGGAATCCTTCGCGCCCGGCAGACTCTGCCTCTTTTGCGCTTCATTTCGTAATGATTCCAGTATTGCGTTCCTTAGGAGAATTCGGCATCAACCTATCCCTTATGAAACGTCTTCTCTTATTTTTCATCATCTCTGCGCCTTTCGCATCTGCGCTTTTTGGAAGTGATTCGCTCCCATTTCCTGTCAGTCTTGGCGGTCAGGCGGCGAAGGACGGCACGCCCTTCGCGAAGATTGAGAATCCGGTTGCGGCAAATGCGGAACTGGCGGTCGAATCGAAGAGCGACATGATCATTGTGAACGTGAATATGGTGAATGCGAAGAACGAACCGGTCCAAGGCTCAGCCCCCGCGGTGATTCTGCTCCAGGGCAAAACCAAAACGACCATCGACACGACGATGGACGGAAAGAAGCTGCCTGTCGGTAATTACATCATGAGCGTGGTCAGCGAAGGCAAAACTGCCAGCG
>JBKPLM010000022.1:0-3014 GCA_046731655.1 Verrucomicrobiota bacterium
CGATTATGCTTGTGAGCGCGTTTAAGACGCGCCTTTTTCATCACATGCAAAAAATTGGATTTGCCGAAGCGCTTGATTCCATTGTGAGGAGCGACCCGCGGTATCAGCGAGATGCATATGTTTTTCTGCGTGACGCGCTCGATTTCACGACGAAGCGGCAGAAGAAAGCGAAAGGTACCAGCATCCGCCATGTTAGCGGCCCGGAGCTACTAGAGGGCTTGCGGCAGTACGCGCTGAAGGAGTTCGGACCGCTGGTCATGACGGTTTTCGATAGCTGGGGCATTCACTCATCCGAGGACATCGGAAACATGGTTTTTAATCTGATCGGCGCCGGGATATTCGGAAAGACCGAGGAGGATTCGATCGAAGATTTCAGGAACATTTATGATTTCGAAGCAGTTTTCGTGAAGCCGTTTGCGCCTGAAAAACCAGCGGTGACGAGGGCACGGGCGGACTTGCCGGCGCCTAAGCCTACTGCGTCGAGAAAGTGATCAGCATCACTGATCACTGAGGAGGCGCCGTCAGTTCAATGATTCGCATAACACTAGCAAAGTTTTTCTCAGCAGTTCTATTATTTATGATGGTTAATTTGAAAGCAGCGCCGATTGAGCCTTCGGCCGTTATAACATTTCCGCCGAGCTCAGCTCACAAATGGATTCTGCCAAACGGGCTGACAATCATTGTCCAGGAAGATCGCAGCGCCCCCGTAGCCAGCGTGCAGGCATGGTGCGGTACGGGAAGCATCGATGAAGACCAGCATCTCGGAGCGGGGTTGTCCCACATCCTCGAGCACATGCTGTTTAAAGGGACGAAAACGCGCGGTAAAAATGAGATCGCGCAAAAAATCCAGGACGTCGGTGGCTACATCAATGCTTACACATCGTTCGATCGCACGGTTTTTTGGATCGACGTGCCGAAAGATGGTGTTGCTACCGCACTCGATATTTTGGCTGACGCGATGATGAATTCGACTTTGCCGCCGGAGGAATATCGGAAGGAACAGGAAGTGATCCGGCGCGAGTTCGCCATGGGCATGGACGATCCCGATCGTATGGCCGGGCTGCTTCTTTTTTCAACCGCGTACCAGGTGCATCCCTACCGCTTCCCGGTCATCGGTGAGATTGAAATCTATAACCAGCTCTCCCAAGAACAGGTGATGCAGTATTACAAAACGCGGTACGTCCCGAATAATCTCACCTTCATCATCGTCGGCGATGTCGATGCCGAAAGGGTGCACCAACAACTCACCGATTTGTTCAAGTCGTCCCCGGAGAAATCGCTTCAGCCGGTATTCATTCCGGCGGAACCGCCGCAACTTGGCCGGCGCGAAGTGCATCAGGAATTTGCTACGGAGCTGACGCATCTGTCGCTGGCATGGCACATCCCGGCGGTTACGAACCCGGACGTACCTCCGCTTGACCTGCTCTCAACGATTCTCGGAGAGGGGCGCAGCTCGCGCCTGTACCGGCGCGTTCGCGAAGAGGCTGGTCTTGCGTTTCGTATGGCGGCATTTTCTTACACGCCTGGTGATCCAGGTTTATTCGGCATTGATGCCACCGTCGATCCGAAGAAACGCGAGGCGGCCCAGCAGTTAGCCTTGCGCATCGTTGACGATGTGAAGCAGAGTGGCGTGACCGCGGACGAACTGGCGAAGGCAAAAAAAATTACGCTTAGCCATCATTTTGGCGCGTTGACGACCATGCGAGGCCAGGCCTCAGACATTGGCTCGAACTGGTTGCTCACGCGCAATTTGAATTTTAGCCGCGATTATCTCGACGCAGTCCAGAAAGTGACGCTCGAAGATATCAAGCGCGTTGCCGCGCAATATCTGACGGAAAACAATCTGACGGTTATCTCGTTAAATCCGAAGGGCTCGCTCGCTACGAAAACCGAGGGCCCGAAGATCGTCGCTGCCGGCGAGATCCAGAAATTTGAGTTATCAAACGGATTGCGTCTTCTGGTTCGCGAAGATCCGCGGTTGCCACTCGTGGCGATGGGCGCGGTCTTTCGCGGCGGTCTTCTCGCGGAGAACGCGAAGGATAACGGCATCACCCATTTGATGGCCAAAGTGCTGTTGAAAGGGACCAAAACGCGCACAGCTGAGCAAATCGCCAATGAAATCGAAGCTGTAGGAGGTTCCATTTCGAGCGAGTCTGGCAACAACAGCTTTGGAGTGTCCGTCGATGTGATGAAGCCCGACCTGAAACTCGGCGTGGACTTGCTCTCGGATGTGCTGCTTAACGCGACCATGCCCGAAAAAGCCATCGCGCGAGAGAAAGAAATTCAAGTCGCAGGGATCCAACAAGAGGAAGAGCAACTAACAACAGTTGCGCGCAATATCATGCGGCAGGCGCTTTTTCCGCAACATCCTTATGCGTTGCGTTCAAATGGATCGGTCGAGTCCGTTCAGCGTTTGACGCAAAAAGATTTGTTCGAATTTCGCGATCGTCATGTGGTCGCGGAAAACGGCGTGATCTATGTCTTTGGCGACGTTAAAGCGGCCGAGGTAAAGCAGCTTGTTGAGCAGGCGCTGGGCAAGATGAAGCCTGGCGCGCTTGCCCTTACGGATGCCAAGCCGTCCACGCCGCTGGGCAAACCGGAAACCGTTGAAAGCCGCAAGGAAAAGGCGCAAGGCGTCATCATGGTGGGATTTCGCGGTGCGAGTCTGTCGAGCCCAGACCGGTACGCGCTGGAATTAATCGATGAAGCGAGCAGCGATCTCGGCTCGCGTTTCTTCATCCGTATTCGCGACCCAGGTTGGGCTTATTACGTTGGCGCAAGCCAGATGCAGGGCTTGGTGCCGGGACTTTTTGCATTTTATCTAGGGACCGATCCGCAGAAAATCGAGCCGGTAAAAACCGCGTTGCTTGATGAAATTCACAAGCTCGCAAAGGATGGCCTCACGCCGCAAGAACTAGTGCGAGCGAAACAAAAATTGATTGGACAACAAGAGATCGCCAATCAAAGCAACGACGCTTTCGGTTATCATTGCGCGCTCGACGAACTCTACGGAC
>JBKPLM010000023.1:0-7107 GCA_046731655.1 Verrucomicrobiota bacterium
CGCGCGCAAAGCGGCGGAAGATCTCCGCGCGGCCGCAGGCGCAGTGGCCGATGAATATCGGGCGCGTGGGAAAGAAGTATTGGACGATGCAGTTCATCGCGTCCGCACTTTTCAGGACGACAGCAAACAATACGTCCGCGAAAATCCGACGAAGGCAGTCTTTACCGCGCTCGGGGTCGGTTTCGTGCTCGGTTTGATGTTCCGTCGTTAGGGAAGTGGATGGCAGGCCGCCGGATGTGCAGCTCGGAGTCCTTGCGCCCAGACATAAGCGCTGCTTTCAGGTTGCGCGGGGCCGCTCACAATTATGACAGTGGACACCCAGAAGAAAAAAGTTAAGCGACAGGAAGAATCGCGAGATTTCTTTTGCGTAGTAAGCGATGCTTTTCGAATCTTTGCAAGGCGCTCATCGATGGTGCTCGGTAGCGCTTGGGCTTTCGCAAGCGCAATTCTCATTATCGTCATTTGGGGACTAACCGGTCCCACGTTTCATTATTCGAACACCTGGCAGCTGATTATTAATACCGGGACGACGATTGTTACTTTTCTGATGGTCTTTCTCATTCAGAATACGCAGAACCGCGATGCTAAAGCGGTTCATTTGAAACTCGACGAAGTAATTCGAGCGCTGAAAGGCGCTCGAAATCAACTTATCGATCTAGAAAAACTTTCTGACGAAGATCTTACCAGCCTTGAGAAACATTTCGAGCGAGTTCGAGAAAAAGCAGAGCGGAATGGAAACAATGCTGGCGGCACGCGCCGAGCGAACCGCGCTGAGCGCGCGTCCAGGGGCAAAAGGAATTAGGCGCGCAGCCAAAACTTGCCCCATACACACGTGATTTGTGCCTAACGAGATCCGTTTATCAGAATTGAAAGTTGGCGCCATAATCAATACCTCAAGCGGAGGCTGCGATTTGGAATCTGAGCAGAAGATGCTCAGTATCCTCAAGCGTGCGGGGATTGTTGAGCCGAAGGTGTGGTGTGGCGAGGCGAAAGAAATGGAGCGTTCGTTTGCAGAGGCGGCCGGGCAGAAACTGGAAGTGCTTATCGTGCTTGGTGGCGATGGCACGATCCGGACTGCTGCAGAAGCATGCGCCGAAAAGGAATCGTATCTTATTCCGCTTCCCGGGGGAACGATGAATATGCTTCCTCGAGCGTTGTATGGAAACGTGTCGTGGGAAGAGGCGCTCAAAAAAACGCTCACTGTTCCCTCAGCAAAAGTGCTTTCCGGAGGTCGGGTCGCGAACAAACGGTTTTTTATCGCCGCCATTGTCGGAGCGCCTGCGCTTTGGACACAACCCCGCGAATCTATGCGGGAAGGAAATATCGCTGATGCTATCAAAAAGGGGAGCGTCGCCTTTCGAAGGATGTTTGAAACTAAGGTGCAGTATCTTATCTCAGGCGGAGCAAATGGTGAAACTGAAGCCGTGGCGCTTATCTGCCCGTTGATATCGGAAGAAATGTCCGATTCGGAGCAAGCGCTTGAAGCCGCGATCATCGATGTGGAAAGCGCAGCTGAGGTGATAGGCCTTGCCACTATCGCCGCATTTGGTAAATGGCGCGATGACAGAAATATACTTCTCACCAAAACAAAGCGCGTAAATGTGCAATCAAGTAAAGAAATTCCTGCGACTCTCGATGGAGAAAAGGTAAATTTAGGCAGGAGCGCGGAGATTGATTTTGTCTCCAGAGCACTCACGGTTCTCGTGCCTGCGAAGTAGGTGCACCGGGACACTTTCGGAGCGAGCGCTCTTTCAAAATTGCAGTTTCAGAGCTAAAATTGCCGATGACAATAAAGTCGTCGCCTTTTTGACATCCATATTGTGAAGCGCAAATCGATCCGGAAATCCGCCGCAACTGTCTCAACAGACCTTGCCGACGAACGTTGCCCCAGCGGAGTCGAGGGACTGGACGATATCCTTGCGGGCGGGTTGCCGCGCGACTGCTTTTATTTAATTCAAGGGGACCCGGGCTCCGGGAAGACGACGCTGGCGCTTCAGTTTCTCCTTGAGGGACTACGGAGAGGCGAGAAAGTCTTTTACATCACGCTTTCAGAGACCAAGCAGGAGTTATTCAAAGTGGCGCGATCACACGGCTGGTCGCTCGATAAAATCCCGGTGCTGGATTTGTCCGCCGTTGAAAATCTGCTGCGGCCCGAAGCGCAGACGACGGTGTTTCATCCATCTGAAGTCGAATTGACAAAAGTCAGTCAGCTACTGCTCGATGAAGTGCGGAAGGTGCAGCCAGCACGGGTTGCCTTCGATTCGCTTTCCGAATTCCGATTAATGGCCGAAACCGCTTTACGCTACCGGCGCCAACTTCTGACGCTCAAACAGCAGTTCGCACAGTTCAAGAGCACCGTTCTTTTGCTTGACGATAAGATGAACAAGAGGGGGGTGATCGACCCGCATGTGCTTAGCCTCACCCACGGGGTAATTGACATGGAACAACTCTCGCCTGACTACGGCACATCACGCCGCCGGTTGCGTATTTCGAAATTGCGGGCCGTAAAATTCCAGGAAGGCTATCATGACTACGTCATTGCGACCGGCGGTTTGCGCGTTTTTCCGCGGATGATCGCTGCCGAGCACCGCACTCGATTCCGGCACGGGTCCGTTTCCAGCGGTATCAAGGAACTAGACGCCTTGTTCGGCGGTGGGCTGGATCGAGGAACAACCACCCTCGTACTCGGCCAGGCGGGGACTGGCAAATCTACTCTAGCCTTGCAATACGCTGTCCATATGGCTGCTCAAGGTGAACGCTCTCTAATATTCACCTTTGATGAAACGCGAGACGTGATGCTTAGCCGAGCCAAAGCGCTCGGGTTTAAGTTGGAAAAAGCCATCGAAAACGGCACGATTACAGTACAGCAGGTCGATCCTGCTGAACTTTCTCCCGGCGAATTCGCCGTGCGTATTTTGCGCGGTGTGGAGACGGGTTGCAAACTCGTCGCGATTGACAGTCTTAACGGTTATCTCAACGCCATGCCGGGGGAGAAATATCTGAACAACCAACTGCACGAACTCTGCACGTGTCTCAACCAGCAGGGGGTCGTCACGATCCTCGTTTTAGCCCAGCAAAGTGGGACTGCCGCCCCCGAAGCGCCCGTGAACCTTAGTTACCTTTCGGACACCGTGGCAAGCCTGCGATATTTCGAAGCTTACGGAGAAGTCAAACAAGCAATTGCAATGGTTAAGAAGCGCAGTGGAAGACACGAGAAAACCATCCGCGAATTCAAATTGATATCGGGCAAAGGCATCGTTGTCGGCGAGCCCCTAAAACAGTTTGAAGGGGTGCTGACCGGTCTGCCCGTTTTCCGTGGCAGTGCAAAGGAAATACTGAAGAGTCGCTGAAGAAGGATGCAATCGCGGCGAAATTTCAATTCTCGTGCGCCAAAGGACGGACCATTGATGAATAATGCCACTCACGACGAACACGCACGCATGTCGCGAGTGCACAAAAACGAGCGCGTTATTATCCTTGCGCCCGTCGGGCAGGATGCCGAAGCCATGGCGGCCTTGCTCGACGCCCAAGGTTTTGAAACACAAATTTGCAATGGGTCGGCTGATTATTCCCGAGAAATCATAGATAGCGCAGGCGCGCTACTGCTTACCGAGGAAGCGCTGGAACCAGCGCAAGCTTCGCTTCTTTTGGACTCCCTTAAAGCGCAACCGCCGTGGTCCGAATTACCGCTCATCATTCTCACAAGCGGCGGCGAATCGCGCCGGGCAGGATTACTGAATTTGGCGGCTGCGGCTGCCGGATCTGTAACGTTACTGGAGCGGCCTGTCAGCACTCTGACGCTGGTGCGCTCGGTACAGGTTGCATTACGTTCTCGCCGGCGGCAATATCAGGTGCGAAATCTCGTGAGCCAGCTGGCTGACTTAAACCAAACGCTCGAACAGCGGGTAGCCGAGCGAACTGCCAAAGCGGTCGAACAGGCGGAAAAACTCCGCCTTCTCTCGACTCAATTGTCGCTCGCAGAGGAAGCGGAGCGTCGGCGCATAGCCGATATGCTGCATGAAGATCTACAGCAATTACTGGTGGCAGCGCGGATGCAACTTGCCGCGCTATGCAGAACGCGAGACGCCAGCCAACGAGAACCGATCGCCCGCGAAATTGCCGACGCACTCGAGCGCTCGTTTAAGTTAACAAGATCTCTTAGCGTAGAGCTTGCGCCGCCAGTTTTGTACGAACACGGCCTAGCCGCCGCCCTTGAGTGGCTCGCGGCTGAAACGCGTAAGAATTACAATGTGGAAGTCATAGTTGAAGCCGACTCTTTGGCGAACCCGAAAGCCGCCGATGTGCGTATTTTCCTGTTCAGAGCCGTGCGCGAGTTATTGCTAAATTCGGTTAAGCACGCTGGCCGCAGCGCTGTGCACATCACGATGCAACATCGGCGGCCAGACAAGGTCCGCATCATCGTCGCCGATGACGGTCCTGGGTTCGATCCTAACTCGCTTGACAATAAGCGAACTGACTCCCAAACAGTTGGTCTTGTTAACATTCGCGAACGTGTAAGCAGTTTCGGGGGCGAGTTCCATATCAATAGCGCTCCCAAGCGCGGGACCCGAATCACTCTCTTGCTCCCTTGCGGATCCGACGCGTAGGCCAGGTCACCCGATAGGGTCAAGGTGACTAGAGACGAACAAGCTCGGTTTTCTCAACGGCGACGGAAGAAAATGCCAAAGTTGGCGGTGATACGCGCACAAAAAAGCAGCCGGAATGGTCCCGCCACCGCCTTCTGACGCTCGGATCGCAACTTGAGCCCATTCGTGCTACGGGGCAGCCAATGGCGCGCCCGCTTCGTTACAAAGACAGTGAAACTTGCTTGTCGTCCCAACTCATCACTATGGCCAAAGATGCTGGGTATGGCCGCCGCGAGCAGCCTGGCAGCGTGGCTGTTTTGTTTGTAATGCGGAATTCTTCCCCGCTGAGAAGCGATGGATTTTGTCTCTCGAGCACTCAAGGTTCTCGTGCCCGCCAAATAAGAGTGCCGAGGTCCCGAGCTTATCTATGCGCGTTATTTTGCAACGACCACGTGTACGACTATGAGCGAATTCTTAACCAAAGGCTTTTGTTTGTGGCAAATCAACGTGACTCGGAACCGTCAGGATCATTTTTTGGAAATGTCTTCGGCTTACTGAAACAAACGTTTCAGGAGTGGTTGCAAGACAAAGCGCCGCAACTGGGTGCTGCGCTTGCCTACTACACAGTCTTTTCGCTGGCCCCGCTGGTGCTCGTGCTTCTGGCGATTGTCGGTGTCCTTTTCCGCGATGATCCAGGAGGCGCGTGGAACAAGCTAACGCAGCACATGAGCTATTTTCTCGATCAAAACGCTGTGCGCGTGGTGCAAAACATAGCGCAACAAGCCTCTCAGCCTGGCAAGGGTCTAATTGCAACTATAGTTGGCGTCGCACTCGCACTTTTCGGCGCAAGCGGCGTGTTCGGTCAGCTCCAGGACGCCTTGAATACGATTTGGGGCGTGAAAGTGAAACCCGGTGCAGGTGTCTGGGGATTTCTACGTGTTCGCTTTCTGTCATTTGCAATGGTAGGCGGCATTTGTTTTCTACTGCTTGTGTCACTCACCGTGGAAGGCGCGCTTAAAGGCTTTAGCCGTTACGTCCAATCGGCCTTGCCGGGAGGAATCGCGGTTGCGATAACGATTTATCTGATCGTTGACTTTGCGGTCGTCGTTCTGTTCTTCGCTAGTATCTTCAAGTTCTTACCAGACGTTAAAATTCAATGGCGCGACGTCTGGATTGGTGCAGCGATGACTGCGATATTTTTCGGCATCGGAAAATGGGCCCTGGGTTTGTACCTTAGCAGTGGTGCGGCCGGTTCAGCATATGGAGCGGCTAGCTCGCTAATCACACTGTTACTGTGGGTTTATTATTCATCGCAAATCCTGCTTTTTGGAGCTGAATTCACCCAAGTCTATGCGGATCGAGCCGGGCGCGGCGTTGAACCGACTGAATACGCAGTTCGCGTTATCGCCAAGAATGTTGAGAGCCGGTAACAAGAGTCCGTAACTGACTCTTTATAGCGCGTTGGCGTCCAAAGTCGGTCACGAGGACGAAGGTAGTTCGAGAAAGGAGAAGCATGGGCACTATTCTACTGATCGTCTTAATCCTGCTCCTAATCGGGGCACTCCCGGCGTGGCCGTATAGTTCCGGTTGGGGATATTGGCCGAGTGGAGGCCTCGGATTGATCCTCTTGATCATTATAATTCTCGCTTTGACGGGACACCTTTAAACAACTGTCCTGTTTCGGCGAACGAGCATCTGCGCGATAAGGAACCACCTTGGGGCAGGATTCCCTAGGAATTTCCGCCGTTGGAATCTGCGATTTTTCTAGCTGCACTGGATACGAAAATTTCTGTTTGTGAGCTAGATGCCTGAAACCATTTTCATTTTCCGCGAAACGTTAAAACCAAAGCCAAAACTGCGTTCGATGGGATTGGGACAGAGATTTGGAAACCACCATGGCTTTCGCGACGAAAAAGGGGATCATGCGAGTCGCTCAAGTTGCGCCGCTAATCGAAAGTGTACCTCCGAAACACTACGGAGGGACGGAACGGATCGTCTCTTATCTTACTGAGGAATTGGTTCGCGTTGGGCACGACGTTACTCTGTTTGCCAGTGGCGACTCCGTTACAAGTGCGCGGCTCATTGCGTCGTGCCAGCGCTCGCTTCGGAAAAACGAGCGCTGCAGAGACCCCGTGGCGCGGGAAGTCCTCCTGCTAGATCAGCTCATCGAGCACATTGATGAGTTCGATCTGATTCATTTTCACACTGGATACCTTCATTTTCCCATTTGTCGCTATTTGCGGGTTCCGCATGTCACGACTTTGCACGGACGCCTCGACATTCCCGACTTGGTTCCTGTGTTCGACCGGTTTCGAAATGAACGGCTTATATCCATCTCGAACGCTCAACGGCAACCTTTGCCTTGGGCAAACTGGCAGGCAACGGTTTACCATGGATTGCCCAAAGACTTATTTCAGTTTCATCCACACGCGGAAGATTATCTTGCTTTTTTAGGGCGAATCGCGCCAGAGAAGCGAGTCGATCGGGCGATTGAGATCGCTAAACGCGCAGGAATGCAGCT
>JBKPLM010000024.1:0-4036 GCA_046731655.1 Verrucomicrobiota bacterium
ATACTGGCCACTTGCGCCATCGCTTCTACTTGCATTACTCCAGGCATGACTGGATGACCGGGGAAATGCCCCTGAAAAAACGGCTCGTTGATCGTGATGGATTTTATGGCCGTAATTTTATTTTCGCCCTCGAAGCCGACGACCCGGTCAACCATCAAAAAAGGGTAGCGATGCGGAAGGATCTTCATCACTTCGCCAGTGTCCAGACCGGAATCGCCTGTTGGGATCGTGCGCGGAGCGCTCATCGCGCTTCTCCGCGTCTGCTCGCGAGCGAGCGCGCGAGCCAATTCCGCATTCGTAGCATGTCCGGGCTTCACCGCCACAATGTGACCGCGGATAGGCCTGCCAACCAGCGCGAGATCGCCGATAATATCGAGGATTTTGTGCCGTACGAATTCGTCTGGGAAACGCAATGGTTCCTTGCTTAGGACCGCCTCGCCGCGCACGACAATCGCGTTTTCGAGGCTGCCGCCCTTAATCAAATTTTTATCCATGAGCGGCTTAACGTCTTCGTAATAAACAAATGTCCGCGCTGGAGCGACCTCGCGTTCGAAGAATGCGGGCGTTACTTCGATCGATAGAAACTGCGTGAACTGGTCATTCGGTCCGGCTTGCGTGCATGAGATGCGAAACTTGTCGTCCGGCAGCAAAACGAGTAGGGCGCCTGTTTTCGCTTCCACATGCATCGGTTCGCGCACGTGGAAAAATTTTCGTGGCTCCTCCTGCGCAATTACGCCGGCTCTCTTGATGAGCTCGACGTAAGGCTGCGCGCTGCCGTCTCCGATTGGTGGTTCGTTTGCGTCCATCTCGACGATCGTGTTGTCCACGCCCATTGCCGAGAGCGCGGCCAGAATATGCTCCACTGTGTGCACTCGCACCGACCCTTCACCGATGGTCGTGGCGCGCTCGACCGTTTTGAGATTCTCGATCTTCGCGTCGATGGTCGGTTCATCCTGCAGATCTTTGCGCTTGAATTTGATTCCATGATCCACCGGCGCGGGCTGCAGTTTCAAAGTGACTTTGTCGCCAGTATGCAGCGCAGTACCGCTAAAGCTGGCGGTCTTGCCAACAGTATGTTGAAACTCAGGAGTCGAGGCCATTAGCGCTTACCTAACAGAGATTTCGCCGCGTGACCAGATGTTGTAGCGGTGCTCGCCGCGGCGAGCACCGTTCTTTGGAATCGATCCCGGTCATCCGCCTCCGCTAAGGCGACGGCGTGACTACAGACCGCCGCTACAGGTCACTTCAATTCGAATTCCCCGCAATCGAACGCCATCATCTGGTCCACGTTCGAGATGCGGAATTGGTGAAAAGCGGCGCCGTCGGTTTGCCAAATATCGACGGATTTGTCGCTCTTTTTCATAATCGATACGTTGCTCAAATTCGGCGACTTACTTATCGTGAACAACGGCAGACCGCCGTTTGTTTTCAAGTAGCTTCCGTAGGTGTCGATCCCCGCGGCCAGCTCGACAAGTGCTCGCTTGTCGTTGGCCAGGGGATTTGGCATGAGATTTACTTTAACGCTGGCATTTGAGTTTTCAGAAGGGAGAGCTGCGGCCTGGCCGAAGTCTTCTACTTTGAGGGGACCGACCAGATAACCACGAGCGTGATACCTTCCCGCGGGCAAATCTTCGCCATTATCATTTTTCCCATCCCATTGCGTCACGAGTGCGTCCGCGCCGATTTTGAATTCGTTGAGATCTGCTTCGTGATGCAAAACGCGCACCAGCTTTCCCTTTGAATCGTAAATTCCGAGGCTGATCCTTCCTTCCAACGGTGGCGGTACAAAACTGAGTCGGACGTTTCTCGCGGGTGAAGCTGAAGGCGTTTGCTCTGGCAGGGGCGGTGGCGAGAGAGATTCATCCGGCGAGATCGACAAGGCAGGAGGTTCTTCGGCTATCGCCGATGGAGTTGGCGTTGGCGATTCTTGAGCGAAGACAGTGGAAACGCACGCTAATGCGAACAAGATTTGGGCGTAACGTCTCGTTGTCATTCTGAGCGGAGCGCGGCAGAGCCGAAGAATCCCGCGGAGATAGCTGTTGGTTTCATCACGGGATGTCTCCGACTTCGCTCGACATGACACTAAGCGTAGTAATGCCAGTTCACGTTTGGAAAAAGGTTATCGCGCGATTCGCAGTCACGCAAAAATCCTTCATCCACGCGGTTCGCGACGAGCTGATCGTATAAGGCGTTGAAGCGGGAAAGGTGATCGATAGTGCGTTTCGTCGCGTATTCACGCGCTGTCCCAGTCTTGATCAAAAACGCCCAATCGCTCGCTTGGGCCAGTAAAAGTTCACGGGCAAGCTGTTTGAGCATGCGCTCCACGACTGCGCCACGGTCTTCTGCACGCCTGCGCGCGACTTCACTCATCCGCTGCGCCGCAATGTGCAACTGCGGATAAATCCACGCGTTGCTTGAATTCAGCCAGACTTCAAAGTAGCCGTTCTCGCCCCATGTTGAGATTGCTGGCTCAACAATTTGCTGCGTGGGGTGTGCGGCAAGATACTCGCTTGGCGTCGAGAGACGAAAATCGCATTCCTTTGCAGCCTCGCGAATGAATTGTTCGAGGAAACGCGAACCTTCGAACCACCAATGTCCAAAAAGTTCGGCATCGAACGGAACGACCACCACGGGATCGAATCCTGCCGCGGCGACTTCGCGGAATTGTTGCCGCCGCTCCTCGATAAACTGAAGGGCTTGTATTTCGGTAACTCTTTGCGCAGCGACTGGATCGTATAAATCCTTCTCGTCACCGGGCCCGGTGATGCGGTGATATTTTACGCCAGAAAATTTCCGACTGCCGCGACTTACTGGTCCCAGGTGTTCTAATGGAAGATCGAATCCGGCGTCGCGATAAAACTCTCTGTAAGCGGGGTCGCCAGGGTAACCTCCTTGTGCGCTCCAAACGCTTCGGCTGGAATCGCGATCGCGCGCGAACGCGGCCGGCCCGGCCGGCGTATAACAAGGTGCATAAATCGAGCGACGCGGGCGCGGCTTTGCAAACAACAGGCCGTGTGTATCGAGAACGAACCAGCGAATGTTTGCTTCTTGCAGAATGGACTCCAGGCCCGGCGCGAAAGCGCATTCAGGTAGCCAGAAACCGGCAGGCTCGGCACCAAAAAGATCCGCATAGATATCGCGTCCGATCAAAATCTGAGCGCGCGCTGCTTCGCGCGATTGCTGCAGGAGCAGGGGAAGCAAGCCATGGGTAGCGGCTGAGGCGATGATTTCAAGGGCTCCACTTCTCCGCAGTTCGCGAAAAGAGGTAAGTAAATCGCATTTGTATTCATCGACAAAGAAGCGCTTGGTTTCGCAAAAGATTTTCGAATAAAACTCCGCAAGCTCGCGGAGCCGCGGGTGTTTGCTGTTCCGCTTTCGTTCACGCGCAGCGAGATCGATTAAAAGATCGAGATGCCGTATGTAACGTTCGCAAAGCAGCTTGTCCCGCAACATTGCGCAGACCGTTGGCGTGATGGACATGGCGAGCTTGAACGGTACGCGGTCGTCCACCAGACGCTGTATCATGCGTAGCAGTGGAACGTAAGTCTCCGTTATCGCTTCGAAGAACCAATCTTCTTCCAGAAAATGCTCGTGCTCCGGGTGGCGAACGAATGGAAGATGCGCGTGGAGAATGAGTGCGAGAGAACCGGAAAACATTGCGGATTTCGGAATGCGGAGTGCGGATTGCCGGCAATTCCGCTATCAGCTCGCCTTGAAATCCACAATCCGCAACTCCGATTGCAGCTCGCGAGCACGCGAAGACTTTCGGTGTCGCCAATCCGCGATTGTTAGAGCGTGCGGCAAAAATCCTGGAAGCGATCCAGGCCTTTTTTGATGACGTCAATACTGGTGGCGTAACTGAGCCGGACGGTTCGATCGTCACCGAAGGCAGCTCCCGGAACGACTGCGACATTGGCTTTGCTCAGCAGGCGATCGGCGAAATTTTGTGAGGTTAGACCGAGCTGGCTGATATTCACGAGCACGTAAAATGCGCCCTGGGGCTTGACTGCGGTAACGTTGGAAATCTTCGAGACAC
>JBKPLM010000025.1:0-9569 GCA_046731655.1 Verrucomicrobiota bacterium
CACCAACACGGCCTGCACGCACGTAATTGGGCACATTTTGCAGGATGAAAAAATTCCAGGTGTCCACATCGCTTTTGGTCATCCCTACGCCGAGCACACCGGCGCAAACTGGATTTCCAAAACGCACATTGATTGTGTCGGGCGCGATTTCGACATCTGGTTCGATGGCGAACAGGTAATGCGGGACGGGAAATTCCTGGTCTGATTTTGCTGTAACCTTATCGTCGCTGCTTGCCTGCGCTTGGATGCGTTGGCTAAATGACAAAGCACGAATGCCGAAAAGAAGTCTGAATCTACGAATCACCGAAGATCGCCGACAACTTTTTCGATCATTGGGGATTCGTTATTCCCTCGTCGTTAGGCATTCGGTATTCGTCGTTCAACGATATGCACCCTGAGTTACGCGAGCGTTTCAACGCTGACTTCACCCCAGATAAATACGCGGCTCTGGTGCGCTGTGTAAATGAAACGGAGAAATGGCCGGCAGATTTTCGGATTTCCGAGACACCGATCTTTTTGACGAGTGATTTCACCGATGAAGTCACGCGCGCAGCAAGTGCGATTGTCGCTCTCACGCGTACGGCAGAGTTTACGAAGCACGCGGTTACAGCAGTTCCGAAAGGATTGGAGGTTCCAAATGAATCGGCGCATCCGAATTTTCTCGTGGTCGATTTCGCAATCTGTACGGAGGGCGCCCGTCTCGTTCCACGGTTGATTGAATTGCAAGCCTTCCCGAGCTTGTTTGGATTTCAGTTATTGTTGCTGGGCTGTATCCGAAACGCGTATTCGGTCATTCCACGCAACTGGACGTCCTCGTTCGGTGGAATCAAAGACGAACCATATCTCGATCTCTTGCGACGTACCATCATCGCCGATTCGGCTCCGGAAAATGTCGTTCTGCTGGAGATCGAGCCGGAAAAGCAAAAAACGCGGATCGATTTCGCCGCAACCGAAACACTTCTTGGCATTCGCCCGGTGTGCGTGACGAAACTCAAGAAGCGCGGTCGCCAATTATTTCACGATCGCGATGGGCGTGAAGTGCGGATCGAGCGGATTTACAACCGGGTAATTTTCGATGAGCTAACTCAGAGACCCGATTTGAATCTGCCATTTCGGTTTCAAGATGATCTCGACGTCACATGGGTCGGCCATCCGAATTGGTACTTCCGGATCAGCAAACATTCACTGCCGTTCCTAAAGACTGAACACACATCACGAACGTTTTTTGCCGACGAATTCCCAGTCAGCGAAAAGATCGATAATTACGTTTTGAAACCGCTCTACTCGTTTGCCGGTCATGGCGTGGACATGGAGCCCACACGCGAGAAAATCGCTGCCCTGGAAAATCCGCACGAATGGATCTTGCAGAGGAAAGTCGATTACGTCGCGTTTGTGCCAACCGTTGATGGCCAGAAATCAAAGGCCGAAATTCGCATGATGTTCGTTTGGCCGGACAGCGACCGCAATCCAACTTTGGTCAACAATCTTGTGCGAATGAGTCAGAGCAAGATGATGGGCGTCGATTTCAATGTGGACAAAACTTGGGTCGGAGCCAGCATCGCCCTGCACGAAGGGTAACACGAATATTCGCGCGTAACCCAGATTGCTCTGCCCTGTAGGGGACGCTATTAACCTTCTGATGGGAAGCCTACGGCTTGCCCTACAGTTGTTTTTCAATCAGCTCTCGCACTTCGGCCGAGGTGCGAACGGGGATGATTTCGAGGTCCATCAAATCTTTCCAATTGACGGTCCAATGCTGGAAGAGCGCCTCGTCCTCGGTCCGCATCAGTTGCCAGCAAGTTTTCATATCGACATCAATCCAGCTGGAAACGTATTCGAGTCCTTCAGGCATCATCCGGCCTTGTTCGCGGAACCGTCGATAGATCGCAGGGGCGTCTTTGAAGTGTTCGACCACCATGTAAAGCATTTCTCCTCTGTAGCGGCGGGCGTGTCGCCCGCAACCTCTAGTTCTGCAGCCGACACGGCTGTCTCTACAACAGTTATGCCGGTTCGGTTGAGATCGTTGCTTCGCCGGTGCCCTGGTCGAATGCTTGTTCCACTGCTCGCCACGGCAGCATTGCGCATTTGACTCGCTGCGGAAAATTTCGCACGCCTTTCATAACACGGAGATCGCCCAGAGTTTTAGGCGCTTCCCCTGCATCGTCTGTCACCAGATCGTGGAACGCGCGGAGCATTTCCATCGCTTCCGGGCGACTCTTCCCCTTGAGTTTCATCGTCATCAGCGACGCGGACGCCTGGCTGATGGCGCATCCGCGCCCGGTGAACTTGATCTCTTCCAAGCCACCGTCGGCGTCGAATTTGACTGCGAGATGAATTTCATCCCCGCACGCTGGATTATCGCCGTGCACGCGAACCGCGGCATCGGGCAGCTCCCCAAAATTCCGGGGACGGCGCGAGTGGTCGAGAATGACTTCCTGATATAGCTCTTCGATTTCCGGGATCATGAAAAGAAACGTGCAGCGTTGTGCAGGATTTCAATCATTCGATCGATTTCATCCATCGTGTTGTAGAAATAGAAACTCGCCCGTGTCGTCCCAGGCACACCAAACCGCCGCATCAGCGGCTGGTTGCAATGATGCCCCCCTCTTAACGCCAGTCCGTATTGATCGGCGAACGTAGTGAGATCGTGCGGGTGCGCCGCTTGCATCACAAATCCAACCAGGGCGCCCCGCTCCTCGGTTGGTCCAAAAAGACGTGTCGCCGGTAATTCCTTCAGGCGATCGAATGCGTAGTGCGCCAGTTGCGAGTCATGTTCGAAAATTGCTTCGCGTCCGATTCGATCGAGGTAATCGATCGCCGCGGCGAGACCGATTGCACCCGCGATGTTTGGCGTGCCGGCTTCAAACCGATGTGGCGCTTTCTTAAACGTGGTCTTTTCCAAAGCGACGCTTACGATCATTTCGCCGCCACCGTGCCAGGGTGGCATCGAATCAAGAATTTCCTTCCGGCCATAAAGCACCCCGATTCCCGTCGGCCCACACATTTTGTGTCCGGAAAACGCCAAAAAATCGCAGCCCAATTCCCGCACATCGAGCAGCAAATGCCCGATGCTCTGGGCCGCATCCACGAGTGTGAGTGCGCCGACGGCATGCGCTTTCTCACACAGCTCGGCCACGGGATTAATTGTGCCCAGCGAATTTGAGATGTATGTAAACGCGAAGAGCTTCACCTCCGGTGTGAGTAAGGCAGGTAGCTTTTCGAGTTCCAAAGTCCCATCATCGAGGACCGGCACAAAGCGCAACCGCGCTCCCGTTCGCTCCGCTAACAATTGCCACGGCACAAGATTGCTGTGGTGCTCCATTTCCGTCAGGAGGATCACGTCTCCTTCGCGAATAAATTTTCCACCCCATGCCTGGGCTACCAGATTAATGCTCTCAGTGGTTCCGCGGGTGAAAATGATTTCGTCTGCGCTCGTCGCGCCGATGTATTCTGCAACACGCCACCGCGCCTTTTCGTAAGCCTCTGTCGCGCGCGAGCTCAGAGTGTGAAGCCCACGATGGACATTTGCATTCTCGTGCTCATAAAAATTCCGAAGTGCATCGATCACCGCCCCCGGTTTCTGGGAGGTCGCGGCGCTATCGAAATAGATCAGAGGATGGCCATGTGCCTGTTCGCGGAGGATCGGGAAATCTTCGCGAACGGCCTTCCAGTCAACGGTGCTGCCAGCAACCTTGTGCACACCATAATCTGCCCTGCATGTCGCTGTACGCTACTTCTATTCGAGAAAGTTAAGGAGTTAAAAGGGTTAGAACGTTAAAACCAATGAGCCATTGTCCTTTGTAACAATTTAACTTTTTAACTTTACTGGAGTTCGTCGTTTACCTCCGCGAAAGCGTTGACGGCAAATTCCAAATCTTCGCGGGAATGTGCTGCCGACACCTGGGTGCGAACACGCGCCGTGCCATGCGGAACAACGGGGTAAAAAAATCCAATGACATAAACGCCTTTCTCGAGCATTCGAGCAGCGAACTTTTGCGACTTGGCTGCCTCACCAATCATGATCGGGACAATGGGATGGACCCCGGGCTTGATGGTCAAGCCACGCTCCGTCAATCCGGTGCGGAAATATTTTGTGTTTTCTTCAAGCTTGTCGCGCAGTTCAGTCGATGCACTGAGCAGTTCCAGAGCCTTCAGCGACGCCGCGACAACCGGCGGTGCGATCGTATTAGAAAACAAATACGGGCGCGAGCGCTGCCGCAAAAGATCGACAATTTCTTTTCGCCCGCTCGTAAAACCGCCGCTGGCGCCACCGAGCGCTTTGCCCAACGTGCCTGTGATGATGTCGATCTTGCCCATGACACCCCGATATTCCTGCGTGCCTCGTCCGGTCTTGCCGAGAAATCCTGTCGCGTGCGCGTCGTCGATCATCGTTAGCGCGTTGTATTTTTCCGCGAGCTCAACAATCGACTTGAGATCGGCAATGGTTCCGTCCATCGAGAAACAGCCGTCCGTGGCGATTAATCGGAAGCGCGCATCTTTCGCGCCGCGGAGTTGGGCTTCGAGATCGGCCATATCGTTGTGCTTGTAACGAAAGCGTTGCGCTTTGCAGAGCCGAATGCCGTCGATGATGCTGGCGTGATTCAATTCATCGCTGATCACTGCGTCTTTGTCGGTGAGAAGCGTTTCGAACAAGCCGCCATTTGCGTCGAAACAGGACGGATAAAGAATCGTGTCTTCGGTGCCGAGGAATTTGGTAAGCGCCGCTTCGAGGTCCTTGTGGATGTCCTGTGTGCCGCAAATAAAACGCACACTCGCCATCCCAAACCCGTGGGTCTCCAGCGCCTCTTTGGCCGCAGCGATCAGCGCGGGATGATCGGCAAGCCCAAGATAATTATTCGCACACATGTTGAGCACGCGTTTGCCGCCCGTGATCGCAATGTGCGCGTCCTGCGGACTCGTGATGATACGCTCGGTCTTGAAAAGACCTTGCGATTTAATTTCTTCGAGAGCTTGAGCCACGTGATTTTCGAATTCGGAAATCATATCGCCCACAGATTACACGGATTTCGCAGACCAGGAAAAGAGAACAGACGCGGTTTTCGCAATGGTAGCCGCAGAATAGAGCCGCCGGGAAGCGAGCGACATGGGCGGGCAGCCCGGAGGGCGAGCGAGTGGGAATTCGCGAGTCATTACCCGGCTACTGTCGCCAGGGCAAGCTACGGCGAGTGTCGAATGACAAGAAAATTGAGTTTCGACTTATCCCCATTATCGGTGCCAGGTCTTAGCGCCCAGTGGTAACCTCATAGCAACAACATCTTAAAAATAGGACTTGCGCTCCTTGTGAATAACTGTTAATAAGTGCCCCGGTGGTTCGCCTTGACCTACGCTGAGCGTCGTAACCTTGCCTGGGCTATTCTCGCGGCGTTTATCGCCGTTATCCTGCTCAGTGGCTGCGGGACAAGCCACCATGCTTTGCCTCCTTACGAGCCGCCACTGGCAAAAACGGATTTTCAACATGTGCGCACGACAGCGTACACCCACACCGAATCGGACCATCGCGCATACAGCAATCACAACGCCCTTGGCGGGGAGTTGCATGCAGCCGGCCCGCCTATCCACCGAGCTGAAGTGACACGGCGCGCCATTCCTGTTGGCGATGCACCACGCGCGATGCCGGTAGATGAAACGACTTCGTATTCGCCACGACTTCAACCATTCTCCGTGGAAGAAACGCGAACAGTCTCGCGCACGACTAAACGCGGAGCGAAAACAATCCGGAGCGTGAAGCGCGCGGTCGTAATCTCCAAACCACGCATCGGCAGCGCTGCAGCCGATTGGTCACGGTGGCCGGTGGGGACGACTTTTCGCTTGTTATCGACCAGTCAAACTTATCGCGTTGAAGATTACGGCTGGGCGCTCGCTGGCCGCAACACAATTGACCTTTACATGCCGAACCAACGCGAGATGAATTCGTGGGGCGCTCGCCAGGAAGCCATCCAGATTCTGCAATGGGGCGATCCCCAGGAAAGTCTGCAGTTCCTGCGTCAACATCAGGACTACAGGCACATTAAGCGAATGGTGCTTGAGCTTGAAGGCCGCCATGAAGAAGCGGCCGCATTGCGGTAATGGCCAATTCGTCGCGTTTTGGTAGATTTTTCTGCCCGCGAATCACGCTAATTACCGCGAATGAAAGGCTTCGTGAAATCGAAGCAGAGATTGTCTTTTATTCGTGTTCATTCGCGTTATTCGCGGGCTCAAACGTTGAATGGGGCGTCGCCGCATTCGATAATCCGGGGTTAATGCTCAGCGTTCGCCCCAATTGAGAATGATCTTGCCGGAGTTGCCTGATTTCATCAGCTCGATGGCTTCCTTGAATTGCGTGTAGGGGAAGCGGTGGGTGATCACCGGCGAGATGTCCAAGCCCGACTGGATCATGGCGGTCATTTTGTACCAGGTCTCATACATTTCCCGGCCGTAAATTCCTTTGATGGTTAGCTGATTGAAGACCACCAGGTTCCAATCGATCGCAGCGCTACCGGGCATGATGCCCAGCAGCGCGATTTTGCCGCCATGAAACACGTTCGGCAAAATGTCGGAGAATGCTTTTGGATTGCCGGACATTTCAAGCGCGACATCAAATCCTTCCTTCATGCCGAGTTTGTCCATCGCGTCAGAGACTTTTTCGGTGCGTACATCCAATGCAACGTCGACGCCCATTTTTCTGGCGAGATCGAGACGATAGGGATTCACGTCGGTAATCACAACGTGACGCGCTCCGGCACGTTTGCAGATCGGTATGGCCATGCAGCCGATTGGCCCTGCGCCGGTGATGAGCACATCTTCGCCGACCAAATCGAACGAGAGCGCGGTGTGCACGGCGTTGCCTAACGGATCGAAACAGGAGAGCACATCGAGCGAGATCGACGGATCCGCGTGCCAACAGTTGTCTTGTGGAATCGCAACGAATTCCGCCCATGCGCCGGGGCGATTCACACCTACGCCCTGCGTGTTCGGGCAAAGATGCCGCCGGCCCGCAAGGCAATTACGGCAATGTCCACACGTGATGTGCCCCTCGCCTACCACGAGATCGCCCTTTTCGAATCCTTTCACGTGATCGCCCACGTCATCGACAACGCCGACAAATTCGTGACCAATTGTCATCGGCACAGGAATCGTTTTCTGCGCCCACGCATCCCAGTTGTAAATGTGAACATCGGTTCCGCAGATTGACGTTTTCAAAACACGAATGAGCACGTCATCGCCGCGCGCTTCAGGGACAGGAACTTCTTCGAGCCATAACCCCTGCTCGGCCCTAGCCTTCACGACGGCCTGCATCGTTTTCTGCACGACCAGAGATTAGGCAAATTAGGGCCGCATGAAACAAAATTTGTAGAGCGACGGTGCGCCGGGCAGCCGATGCATCAATTGTACAGGCTATAGCACGATAGCTAACCGTTGTCGTGCAAAACAGCTTAGGGAGGCGAAGCGACCGCCGACAATGCGTTACGCCGTCGCTCTCCTCTCGCATTTTGCAGTTTTCTTCTTGACAGGTCGTCGGGATTTCTGACACAACGTGCGCATAAGAAATGAACAAACGGCCACAAATGAGACGTTATGGTGTCGCCATCGCCCCGCGAGTGCGGGGCTACTCTGAAAAAATTTCGTGAGCGGCGGCGCGGCAGGGATACTTCAGAAAAGGCCAAAAATATTAAAAGGAAATAAATTATGAAAAGTCGGAAAATTATGTTTACGACGGTCCTGTCCGCGCTTGTCTGCTTTGGGCTTTGCCAACAACTGCAAAGCGCCACAGACACCCCAGATCCAGGCGCGAAGCCATTAAGCAACACGGCGGATGGGACAAATGCTCTTCTGAGTATCACCACGGGTCTATATAATTCGGCGTTTGGCTTCGACGCGGTCCTAGCGAACAGCGAGGCCAGCTTTGACACTGGTATAGGCGCCGGAGCGCTGCTTCTCGACACTGGCGGCACGAATACGGCCGTTGGCGCGGGCGCGCTATTGCTTAATAGCACTGGCTCGGATAACAACGCAGTCGGTGCTTTCGCGCTCTTTAACAATACCACCGCTGCCTTTAACAACGCCCATGGCCGTGAAGCGCTGTTCGCTAATGTGGACGGCTCTGAAAATAATGCGTTCGGCGATCTAGCCATGGAGTTCAACACATCGGGCTCCCAAAACACAGCCATCGGTGACGATGCGCTCCGTAACAACGTGGACGGTAGTGGTAACGTGGCCGTCGGCGACGAAGCCGGCACCGGTTTGGGGGCAAGCGTCAATAACTGCATTGCGATCAACGTAAATGGTGCAGGCCCTTTTGCTACCCTTGATAACACCTGCTTCATCGGCAGCATCTTCGATCAACCAGTTAGCGACGTCGGGACCCAAGAAGCAGTATTTGTCGATCAATTCAACGTGATTGGCATCAGCGCTTCATCTCGGCGCTTCAAACACGACATTCAACCGATGGACAAGGCCAGCGAGGCCATCCTGGCGCTTAAGCCGGTGACCTTCAAATACAACGCCGATAAGAACGGCAGGACGCAATATGGTTTAGTCGCCGAGGATGTCGCCCAGGTGAATCCCGACCTCGTGGTACAGAGGAACGGTGAGATCTCGACCGTGCGCTACGAGCAGGTCAACACGATGTTGCTCAACGAGTTCCTCAAAGAGCACAAGAAAGTGCAGAACTTGGAAGTCACTGTCGCGCAGCAACAGCAAGGGATGGAGGTTCTGACGGCCCAACTCAAAGAACAGGCCGCGCAAATCCAAAAAGTGAGCGCCCAGCTCGAAGTGAATAAGCCGGCGCCAAAAGTAGTCGAGAACAAACCGTAAAGCTGCAATGTAGAGCGGCCCTGTGTGCCAAGCACCGAGGCGATTTGGAAAGGCGTTCGCCCCCGCGGCGAACGCCTTTACTTTTTTTTTGACTTTTCTTCTGTAAAAGTTAGCCCGAACGTTTTTCGGGCGGTTCGTTTTAGCAACGCGTTGAGGACAACGCGTTCCACTGGGCCGCGTGCCGCCTGAGGCAGACGGACTAAAAGTCTGTGTTTCGATCTTCGATTTCTGCGGACACTGTGGGCATTCGTTTTTGCTTGACACATCATCCGCATTTTTGGCAAAACGCTTCGCGAAGGAAATGAGTAAACGGCCAGAAATGAAACGTTACGGTGTCGCCTTCGCCCCGCGAGTGCGGGGCAACTCCGAACTCCGAAAGCTTTCGCGAGCAGGCGGCAGGGCAGGGATACTTCAGGAAAGGCCAAAAACAATGAAAGAAAACTAAATTATGAAAAGTCGGAAAATTATGTTTACGACGGTCCTATACGCGCTTGTCTGCTTTGGGCTTTGCCAACAACTGCAAAGCGCCACAGACACACCAGATCCAGGTGCGAAGCCATTAAGCAACACGGCGGATGGGACAAATGCTCTTCTGAGTATCACCACCGGTCTATATAATTCAGCATTTGGGTTCGACGCGGTTCTAGCGAACAGCGAGGCCAGCTTTGACACTGGTATAGGCGCCGGAGCGCTGCTTCTCGACACTGGCGGCACGAATACGGCCGTTGGCGCGGGCGCGCTATTGCTTAACAGCA
>JBKPLM010000026.1:0-5967 GCA_046731655.1 Verrucomicrobiota bacterium
TAGCTTTCCATGTCGAAATTGATGAAAGCGCCCAGCTCGCGCGCACGACGCAGAAGCGGCCGCAGCTTCGGCACGAGATGGGCGACTGCGTCCGCCGGATCGGCCGGATTTATTTGCGAATAGAGGGCAGAAATTTTGACCGAAAGATTTACAACCGGGAAAAGGTCCGAATTTTTGCCGAGCGGATCGGTCCAGTCTTGTGTTTCGTGCGCGAGACCCTCCAGTAAATCCAGATAACGCGCCGCATACTCGTCGGTCTCCGTTTCACTAACGACGGCCTCTCCCAAGAGATCGACGGTAAATCCAATTTTTTGGGTTCGGCGCTTGCGCAACGTCCGCATGACATCATTTGGATTTCGTCCGGCGATGAACTGACGTGCCATTTCGGAAACATTCCACCGCAAGACGGGCCCGCTGATCCACGGAACAATGCATGCCAAACGAATGCCGGCCCCCAGAAATTCCGAGACCTTTTGCGAATCATGCGCATCGGCGAAGTATTCCTGGAGATGCTCGACAATTTCGCCTGAGGTGCGTAGCGAAGGGAGGACGTCGACAAACCGAAACAGTTGCAATTTGAGCTGCTCATCGCGCATCGACAGCGTCATTAGTCGCTGATAAAATCCGGCCTTGCTAAAGAGCGCCTCCGGGTGTTTATCGACCAGGTCGAAGATGCGCCGGCCGCGCTGCTCGATTTCGCTTTGAAGCGACCTCATCCACGAAATTAGTTCGCCCCCATGCGTTAAGCAAAGACGGAACCGGACGCCTTCATGGGCTTCAAAAAAAAATTTACGTCCGGACACGCTCAGTTTGCGCCTCGTTTCCGAAATGAAGATGAAATTGCTTCAAGCAATTTTGAGGAGCAAGTGGAGGAGATTTGCCTGGCAGACTCCGGAGGCCCAGGGCTCGGATCTGTCAGGCAATCTCTTTTGTACTGATTGATCGAGCGCGGAAACTCGCGTAGCAACCAAGGTGATGATGGTAGAGCACCACGAATTTGCGAGCGATAACACCGCGCCGATTTGCCCCGAAGCATGGGCCGCATTGCAGGAGGCCAACGCCGACTCCGTCGCAGCATACGGCGAGGACCGCTGGACTGCGCGCGTGTGCGATCGGATCCGTGAAATATTTGAGACCGATTGCGACGTTTATTTTGTCTTCACTGGCACGGCGGCCAATGCGCTGGCCCTCGCGCAAGTGTGCCGGTCATTTCGCAGCATTATCTGCCATCAAAACGCACACATTCAGACCGACGAATGCGGCGGGCCGGAATTTTTCACAGGCGGATCGAAACTGCTTTTGGTCGGGGGCGGACAGGGCAAGGTCGATATTGGGCAGACGAAAGCCCTGCTTATGCGTCAGAATGAATTGCACTCGCACAAGCCGGGCGTGATCAGCATTGCACAGGCAACCGAATTCGGAACGGTTTATACGCGCGGCGAAATTGCTGCAGTCGCTAGCCTCGCGCATTCGTATGATTTGTTTATGCATATGGACGGTGCGCGTTTCGCCAACGCAGTCGCTTCGCTTAACTGCTCACCAAGAACGATCACATGGGAAGTTGGCGTTGATGTTCTGTGCTTCGGCGGAACAAAAAATGGGACGGCAGCTGGCGAGTTAGTGATATTTTTTAACAAGGAAATTTCGTGCGAGTTCGACTATCGAGTGAAACAGGCCGGACAGCTTGGCTCGAAGATGCGCTTTTTGGCTGCGTCGTGGTTGGGACTTTTGATGGGGGACGTATGGCTGCGGAATGCCCAACATGCTAACCGCGCTGCACATGAGCTTGCGCGTCGTCTGCAGAGCGAGGCGAACGTTGAGATTGTATTCCCTGTGGAGGCAAATGGAGTATTTGCGCGGATGGACGACAAACTCGCGCGCGGTCTAGAGACGCGTGGATGGCGGTTTTACAAATTTACCGAGCCTGATATTTACCGTTTAATGTGCGCGTGGTCCACAACTGACGAGCAAATCCTGCATCTAATTGCCGACGTCGTTGCGATAAAATGATTGAACAGATCGAGATAACGCAACATCTGTTACAAGCAGCATGAAACGATTTGGGCGAACCTTGTCATTTGGAGCGATCTTGCTTGCCGGATGTGGGGCGACGCGTGACGTCGCGGTGACTTCATATCATGTCACGCGCGATGTCGCCGTCGGTTCTTATCGCGTGGCTACGGCGCCGGTCCATTATGCTTTGCGGCGGCGCGGCGGTGAATCAGACGCGGTGGCAACGACAGAAACCGTGCCCTCGGATGTTAATCAGCCGGGGCAACCTGTTCCGCCACCGGGGGTTGCTTCGGCGCCGCAACAGCAGCCACGGTCTACAAGGGAGATTCCTCAAAGCGCGGCGACCTCTCCTCCACAGACGCCTCGCAGAGAAACCGCCAGTTCCAAACCCTCGTCCGAGCGAAAAGTCTCTTCTCCGCAGTCGGGATTTCCGACTGCCAAGGCAGTTCCTGGCAAACCAGGATACGTGTTCAGTCCCTTTGACGCCGATAAGAGATATGTCGATGTGAGCGGTTACGCGTCCGGTACCAAGGTCAAGGATCCTTGGAGCGATAAGATTTTTGTCGTTCCGTGAGTTGCTAGGCCATCGCCCTGCTTCCCATCCCCAATTGCCGCAAACCGGAGCGAGTGCTAGGTAATGACATGAGACTGGCCTCGCGAGTCGCGGCGTACTTTGTTGTTTTGTCTGGCCTCGCCCTGGTGTCGCAGAGCTCAGCGCAGGTTTACCAAGGAAAAGAGCTCGTTAAAGCCGAGCTTCTGGCTGATACGAACGCCATTGTTCCCGGAAAGCCATTCACTATCGGTTTGCTGCTTCGAATGGCTCCGAAGTGGCATACTTATTGGGCGTTCTCTGGCGACGCCGGTCTTCCCACAGAATTGAAATGGAAACTGCCGTCGGGCTGGAAAGTTGGCGACATTCAATGGCCGATTCCCCTGAAAACAATTGATCCGGGCGACATTGAAACTTACGGCTATGAAAATGAAGTCCTGCTGATGCAGGAAATCACGCCACCGCAGAAGCTCGACAATTCGACAGTGAAGCTCTCAGCTGAGGCAAACTGGTTGGTCTGCGAGAAAATCTGCATTCCTGGCAGCGCAACACCGCAACTGGAGTTACCGGTATCGACAACGAGCCAGCCAGCCAACTCAGAAGTCTTCGCGCGTTACCGACATTTGTTGCCACAAAACTGGCCAGGATCGAATGTGGCATCGGCAAACTGGAGTCGGGTTGGACGTGATCTCCATCTAAAAATTACGAGTGAAATCCTTGTTGGTTATCCGGCTCTGGATTTTTTTCCATCGCCAGGACAGGACGTTGTCGTTGGCCATCCGACAGTTGAATCACGCAACAAGAATGAAGTTACTTTTCGAATTCCGATTGAGTCGTCGGAGAAGAATTTGTCGTCCATCCCGGGTCTGATCGTCTTTTCCCAGCAGCCAAATGGAGAGGACCGTGCAGCGTGGCAAATTTCAGCCGCGTCGACTATTTCGGCGGCCAGCACCGCGCCCGCCCGCGGAATCTTCACTTTCCTGCTCTTCGGTTTCCTGGGGGGCATCATTTTGAATTTGATGCCCTGCGTATTGCCGGTGATTTCGCTGAATATCTTTGGATTTATTCAACAGGCGGGCCAAAGCCGGCGGAAAGTTTTGCGGAGCGGTATCGCTTTTACGGCCGGAATCTTCGCGTGGTTCGTCGGGCTGGCGCTGCTTCTGATTGTGCTTAAGGGCGCGGGGCGGGATGTGACCTGGGGCGGATTTCAATTCACCAACGCCTATTTCGTCCTTGTGCTGAGCGTGATTGTCCTCGTGTTCGCGCTGAATCTCTTTGGCGTGTTCGAAATTTCGCTGCCACAAAGCATGACACGCGGGTTGGTTTCAACCACCGAACGCAAGGACGAGCTGGGTTCATTTTTCCAGGGTGTGTTCGCGACTGTACTGGCGACACCTTGCACTGCCCCGTTTCTCGGCACAGCGCTGGGCTTCGCGTTTTCGCAATCGCCGGCAATTATCGTGGCGATGTTCGTTGCGATTGCCGCTGGTATGAGCTCGCCGTACCTGCTTTTGAGTGCTCAGCCAGCCTGGCTGCGATTCCTGCCAAGACCAGGTCCTTGGATGCTGCATGTGAAACAATTCATGGGCTTTCTGCTCTTGGCCACGTTGCTGTTTCTTCTTTACGTGCTGGGTGCACAACGCGGCTTGGAAGGGGCGATTTGGGCAAGCTGCTTTCTTCTCGTGGTCAGTATCGCGTGCTGGATGAAGGGTGCGTTCGTTTTGCCAACTACGTCAGCAACGAAGCGAACGGTCGTGTTCGTGCTGATGCTCATGCTCGTGCTCGGAAGCGGCATCTATTTCATCGGCGGCAAATTCCATTCCACTAACATCGCGTTAGCCGATTCACGACTTCGCGGCGACTGGCAGGCGTTCACACCTCAGCGGTTGCGAGCGGAGCTGGACAAGGGCCATTTCGTGTTTGTCGATTTTACGGCGGCGTGGTGCCTGACTTGCAAGTTTAATGAGGCCAATGTTCTTGAAAGCACCGAGGTGCGAGAGGCGTTTCAGCGTCACGCGATCGTGAAATTGAAAGCTGATTGGACCAACGGCGACCCCGTGATCACGAAATTGTTACAACAGTTTGGCCGTCCCGGTGTTCCGCTGTACGTGCTCTACCCTGGAAAAAGCGAAGAACCGATTGTTTTCCCGGAAGTGCTCACCAAAGGCATGGTCCTGGAAAAACTTCAAACCGCGGCGCGCAGGGTTGCCGCCCAATAAGTATTGTTGAGAGGCCCGTTGCCGGCGGTCGCGCCCCTAGAGCTGCTGCATTTGTGTTTCAATCGTTCTTTGCCAATATGTTGATTGCAAGAAAATTGAACCACTTTAACAACTTCGTTTTCTAATCCGTTTATGAATAAAAAAATAACTTTGGCCGTTCTCACATCGTTAATCACTACCGCAATTTTTGCTGAGCCTCCGCCAGTGGGCAGCGCTGCGCCGGATTTTTCACTACCCGACGCGAAAGGCCAGGCGCATTCCCTTTCTCAATACAAGGGTAAGTACGTCGTGCTCGAATGGTTTAATCCGGAATGCCCGTTTGTGAAGAAGCATTACGGCAGCGACAACATGCAAAAATTACAGAAAGAATATACAGACAAGGGCGTGGTTTGGTTGACCATCGATTCGAACGCGCCTGGTACCGAAGGCAGTTTGACGCCGGAACAGGCCCAGAAAGTCGCAACCTCCTGGAAGACGCAGCAGACTGCGTTGCTTCTCGATCCGGACGGCAAAGTGGGTCGCGCTTATGGCGCCAAGAACACGCCAAACATGGTGATAATCAATCCGGAAGGTAAAATCGCTTACGAGGGAGCGATCGATAGCAAGGCGACACCGAACCCGGCAGATATCCCCAGCTCGACGAACTATGTGAAGGCAGCGTTGGATCAATCATTGGCGGGCAAATCTGTCTCCACCCCACAAACCAAACCATACGGGTGCTCGGTCAAATACAAATCGTCGTAGAGCGATAGCGAGTATATAACCCAAAGATTTCGAAGCGGCGGTCGAAGACGACCGCCGCTTCTGTTTCCACCGCATAAAGGTGAGAGACATCTCACCGGATCAGCAGCAAAAATCACTTTGCTTGATTGGACACAGAAAGGCTCAGCCCCGCCGTGTTGAGAACCGCGACAGCAACCGTAAGATTGGCAACGGTATCATCCTAACGAGAAACATTCCGAGTTTCATCGGGAAGCCGGGAATAACAAGCGGGCGGTTTGACTCGAGTGCCGCAAGCGCTTGGCGCACGACTTGTTCTACCGGAACGAAAACGAACTCCGGGCCAGTATCGGGCTGAGCGCCCCGGCGTTGGGCGACATTCTGAAATTCCTGTCTCTTATACACATCTCCGAGCCCACGAGACATTGGCTTCTATCTCGTATGCCGTCTTCTGCTTGAAAAAAG
>JBKPLM010000027.1:0-6801 GCA_046731655.1 Verrucomicrobiota bacterium
ATCCTGAGCAACCGCCGCCCGGTGCTCCAACCGGCGGAAAGTTTTCGCGCAGTCACGGCCGGGAGGGGAAAACCGGATGAATCGGCAAAAACATTCTGGTAGGGAAGGACCGCCGGGCCGTCCGCTTCGATACCACGCCCAGAGCGGCGCGCCTAATGCCAGTCCGGCTCGGACCGGTCGCGCCCTACCAATTTTATGATTGGCGAAGGCAGTCAGAGCACAAATCAGCGCCGGCACAATTACGTTCAGGAAAATGTCGAGGTGGGTTTTTTCACCGATCCGACCGTATGCATCGGTTGCAAGGCCTGCGAAGTCGCGTGCAAGGAATGGAACGAAGTGCCTGACGACGGTTTTACGTGGTACGGAAATTCCTACGACAACACCGGTCATCTCGGCGCTTCCACGTGGCGGCATGTTTTGTTTCTTGAACAGGACCGCCAAAAAGGAAATCAGATCGTCGGTTCTCACTCGTTAGGCGGCGGCAATGGAGACGATCCGTTCAGATGGATTTTTCTCTCTGATGTCTGCAAGCACTGCGAGGAGGCCGGTTGCCTCGAAGCGTGTCCAACGGGCTCAATCGTGCGGACTGAAGTCGGCTCCGTTCTTGTGCAGAACGACGTCTGCAATGGCTGCGGATATTGCGTTGTGTCGTGTCCATTCGGCGTGATTGATCGCCGGCCGGAACCCCTGCCGGATGCCGGCGGCGCTTTCAAATGCACGTTTTGCTACGATCGACAAAAAAGTGGACTCGTGCCTGCGTGCGCGAAGGTGTGTCCAACCGAATCAATCGTTTTCGGGCGACTCGACGATTTGCGCGCTCGCGCGTCGCAACGCGTGCAGCAGCTCAAACAAACTGGATACGACGACGCGCAACTTTACGATCCGCAGGAGACAAGCGTCCGCGGAATTCACGCATTCTTTTTGATTCTCGGCGAACCGGAGGCGTACGGGCTTCCGCCGAAACCGCAGGTGCCGACGATTTATTTGAAATCCGCATGGACCTCCGCGATCGCAACCGCAATCGCTGCCCTCATTGCAACTTTTTGTGCGTTTGTTTTTCTATGATGTGGACAAGCTGCAATCTGGGGAGCGCGCGC
Organism: Verrucomicrobiota bacterium; assembly: GCA_046731655.1. Classification (GTDB taxonomy): domain Bacteria; phylum Verrucomicrobiota; class Verrucomicrobiia; order Chthoniobacterales; family UBA10450; genus Udaeobacter. The sequence goes on from JBKPLM010000027.1 coordinate 1,098, forward strand.
ATTCTGCGTGCTGGTGAAGGCATTCTGCCTTCACGCACTTCCGAACCGGGATTCGAGTACTACGATGGAGGGGCGAATCGATGCCATTTCCGTCGAAGTTCGTCGCCGCAGAATGCGGCGCCCAGCACGCTGCAAGCGTGTGCTCCCTACTCCGTATGAACGAACAGCGTCTCGATCGACTGCGCGAGCAAGCCTGGGCGAAAGGAGTCGTCGAAGGCCGTGGCGTAGACGTCGCCGGCGGCCCGATCCTACGAAGACCAGGTTATTATGGCGAACCAGTCGTTAAACCTCCGGTGTGGACCTGGGAAATTCCGATTTATTTCTTCATAGGCGGATTTTCTGGAATGGCGGCCGTCATCGCATTTATCGGATTGATTTTTGACCACGGCGATCTTGCCCGCACAGCAATGTGGCTCGCAGCAATCGGCGCGATTCTCTCCCCGATCTTGCTCATCTTGGATCTCGGCCGTCCGCGCTTGTTTCTGAACATGCTGCGCGTCTTTAAGCACCAATCGCCAATGTCGGTCGGCGCGTGGATTCTGTTTGCTTTCGGCGGCTGCGCGATTCCCGGCTTAATCGCGCTCGAGCTTCATGCCCGGCAAATCTTCACCGGCGGTTTCGAGCAATTTCTCCAAGTCGTGGCGTTTCTGCTCGTTCTGGGCTCGGCTTTTTGGGGAATGTTCCTGGCCACTTACACGGGTGTTTTGCTCGGGGCCACTGCGATTCCCGCCTGGTTTTTGCATCGCACGCTTTTGCCGATCCACTTCGGCGTTGCGGGGTTGGGATCGGCCGTCGCCTTGCTCGAATTGCTTGGCTATCGAATCGCGCCGCTTGCTGCGGTTGGATTTCTCACCGCCGGCACGCAGACGGCGCTTTGGATTTGGCTTGCGATCGACAAACACGGCGCAGCCGATCGCGCGTTGCACGAGAAGGGTACCGGCTGGCTCATTCGCTCCGGCGAAATCCTGCTCGGGCCGCTCGCCCTGATTTTGCGCGTGACAAATTTAGTCCCCCTCGCCGGAATTTCATTTCTGCTCGGCGCGCTCCTCAGCCGTTTCGGTTGGATTTGGGCGGGAAAAGTGTGCGCGCGCGATCCTGAAGCAGTGTTTGCGTCGCAGCGCTAACCCTGTAGCCGGGGGCGCTGACCGGCGGCAAACGCTTGGCTACATCTCAAATTGCCGAGGCCAGCGCCCTCGGCTAAAGCGCTTCCAAAATCACGCGCTCAATGTGCGAATAAATATTGAAGGAGGGCGGACGCAAAAATCCGATCAGTGTTTGATTGCTTTCCCGCGCAAATCCGGCAGCGAGCGTCGAAGGCGCTGAGACTGCAGCGAGGATGGGAATACCAGCAGCGAGAGCTTTTTGTACGATTTCAAATGAGGCGCGACCGCTCACAAGAAGAACATGCCGATTCAGCGGAAGCAATTTATCGAGGAACGCGCGTCCGATCACTTTGTCCACCGCGTTGTGGCGTCCGATATCTTCGCGAACAATTTTCAATTCGCCACTGACATCAAAAATTCCTGCGGCATGAATTCCGCCGGTGCGCGAGAAATCGCTCTGTGCATTTCGCAATTTTTCCGGAAGTGAGAGGAGCGTTTTAATGTCGATTCGAACATCGGTTGATTCGATCGCAGGAAAACTTTGCCGAATCGCATCGATGCTCGTTTTGCCACAAAGTCCGCAGCTACTCGAAATCGTCCCAAAGCGTTGCGTTGAGTTTAGATTCGATTTCACATCGCCCGCGAGATCGACGATCACTCTATTATCACCATCTCGCGAAATTCCCGCGATCGCGCTTCGATCGCGCACGATCGCTTCGGAAACGAGAAAACCTGCGGCGAGCTCGTCGTCGTGTCCCGGTGTGCGCATGGTTGTGGCCAAAGGTTTACCGCCAATTCGAATTTCCAGCGGCTCTTCGATCGTCAGATCGTCCCGCAAATATTCCAGCGAGCCGTCCTGTCTTCGGCGGATGATTCTTCCTGGACCGACGCTCGGAGCTTCTTTCATCAGTGAGGATTTCAGATATTGTTGCAGCCGGTGGAAATCTGTCACTTGTACATTTCGCCGGGACACAATTTCGTTGGCCATCACGGTCGCGAGCCGGACACGTATCCCGTGATCGAAGTGCCGGTGATCGAATGTGTCGCGGGCCGCGGGATTCGCGCAGATCGTTACTTCGATTTTAAGGACGATTACAAGGGGCAGATCACATTTTTTTCGCTCGATGTTTTCGATGGGCTTTGCGCTGCGTTGAACATACACAATGCTTCTCCGGCCGCGGCGCGACGCAATGTGATCACGCGCGGGGTTGATCTGAACGAGTTCATTGACAAAGAATTCGAGATTCAAGGCGTTCGTTTGTATGGAACCCAGGAGTGTGCGCCTTGTTACTGGATGGATGGCGCATTCGCGCCAGGGGCTAAAGATTTTTTGAAAGGACGCGGCGGTCTGCGCGCCAAAATTCTCAGCGACGGCGAGCTACACTCAACTGCGCTCAACGGTCATCCTGAGCGCAGCGAAGGAGCTCTCCTACGAAGTTTGCGATACGCTAAGGAGAGAGTGTGATCAATCAGCCGCTGTGAGATTCCTCGCTTCGCTCGGAATGACGGCGTAAACGCGCGAGCATGAACATCAGCGCGGTATTGCTCGCCGGCGGTAAATCACGCCGGATGGGTAAGGACAAAGCGACACTTTTATTTCGAGGAAAGCCGCTCTGGCGAATTCAACTCGAACTGTTGCGGAAATTGGAGCCGACCGAAATCTTGGTTTCCGCGCGCACCGACCCCCCCTGGCGCTCTGCCGATGTGCAGTTTGTCGCGGACTATCCTCCATCACGCGGTCCGCTCAGCGGACTTGCTGCATCGCTGGCGAAGACGCGGTCTAAACATCTGCTCGCGCTTGCTATCGACATGCCATTCATGACGGAAAAATATCTGAGATTCCTTTGCAGTCAGATTGAGCCGCGCCGTGGTGCGATTGCAAAAATCGAGGATCGCTTCGAGCCGTTGGCAGCGATTTATCCGCAGGAAGCACTCGCGAATGTTCAGAGCGCACTTTCTGGAGAGGATTTTTCACTGCAAACAGTGACTGGCAGTCTCGTCGCAGACGGAAAACTTCAGGTGATCCTGGCCACATCACAGGAAAGAGAATTGTTTCTGAATTTGAACGAGCTTTCCGACCTGGCGGCGCTGTAGACACGGCATTGATCTCCGCCACGCGAGTTTTCATACGGTAACTGCCGCGGTCAGCGCCCGCGGCTACAGTTCGAAATCTTCGCGCCATTTCAAAGATGCTCTTGAAAGTCAGGTGCGCCTGCTCGATATATCCGCTTCGATTTGTGATTGTAATGCAACTGTCCATCTTCCGGGCCGCAGCTCTGTGTTTTTTGCTTCCGGCGTGCGCCCTTTCCGCCAGCAACGTGGTGAATCTTTCGCATTACGACATGATGCGGCCGGATTTTGTCGCGATGAAACGCGAAGGCATTATCGGTGTGATTCATGAAGCCACGTATCCGCGTTTCGAACGCGATGCGAAATATTTCGAACGGCAGCAGGCGGCGACACGCACAGGTTTGCTTTGGGGAGCCTATCACTACGCCAACGGAACCGATCCGGTCCGTCAGGCTGATCATTTTCTAAGCGCCGTATCCAGCGCGTGGGCGCAAGTCGATCCGGCAGCGCGAGGCCCAGGCGTCCTGCTGGTTCTTGATTTCGAAAAAAATGGTCATTATCCCGGCGGCACGATGCGGGTCGATCAGGCGGTTGCTTTTGTTGAGCGAATTCGCGAACGCACCGGCATATACCCGGGAATTTATTCCGGCGAATATCATCTGCGGCAGGCCCTGAATAGCACCAAGGTGACTAATGCGCAGAGAAAAGTGCTGGCGAATTGTTGGCTATGGATGGCAAATTACCAGAACGAGCCACGCGCAACAGCGCCATGGAGCTACTGGTCTCTTTGGCAATATTGTGGCGACGGCAGGGGCGCTCGGCCGCGCTCCGCTTACCCGATAAGCGTCGCCAATATTAAGAAGGCGGAGCGCAACATTTTTCGCGGGACTCAATCGGACCTGAAAGAGTTCTGGCAAAGACGCGCCTGGCAGCCGTCGGGAGGAAAAGCTCGTCTCGAATCTGACCGGACTGTCGCGGCCGATTAAGGCGCGGCGTTTTCCGGCGCGCTCTTTGCCTGCTGCGATGCGGCCGTTCCGTCTTTTTGGATCCCGCGCTGCGTTGTGAGATAAACTGCAAAGCTGCCGAGCCAATGTCCGCCTTCGTAATGCGCACCCGTGACTGCTGCGAGCCCAGCGCGCCGATGCGCGTCTGCCGCAGCCTGCAGCGCCGCCCTCCGATGATCACCGTTTGGGAGCGCCGACAGAACTCCTTCCAGCATCCAGGCGCGGCTCAAGTTTAGTCCATCCAGATGCGCGAGCTTGGGATCGCTCGGGTCGGGCGAGACAACCGGTTTCAGCCAGTCGCCGTTTCCCGTCATCGGGATTTGCGGCATGAAATCATTGAGCCACTTCGCGAATTCCGTTTGCGACAAAATGCGACGCATCACATCTGCTTCACCCAGACACGACGAAAGAAAATCTTCACCTGAAGGTTCGTAATTGAGCGGACAATCCTTATCAGCGAGGAAGAACTTTCTCGCTGAATCCGCAACCAACCTGGCAAAGGAATCGTTTTTGCTTGAACGCGAATAATCCAGCATCAGGCCGAGTCCGAACGCGGTTTGATCATGCTCGCCGATACGCACCGGATGCGAGAGTTTCGGCAGCCACGTTTTCAATCGTTCGATTGCTGCGTCTTCGAGTGGACGCAGGTTCGCTGCCATCCCGCGCGCCTGGTCGTCGTCCCACTCGCGCAGCTCGGCGCACAATTGCAGCAGCCACGCCAATCCGTAAGGGCGCTCGAAACTGGCGCGGCCTTCACCGCGAAGATACGCAGCTTCCTGTTTCAAATTTTCCGCGGAAAGACTTTTGCGCAGCGCGTCGCGCGCCTGCGCGGCAAATGGTGCAGTGGCAAAAGTGCGCAGCAGCCTCACGAGCAGCCAATGTCCGTGCACAGACGAATGCCAGTCGTAACATCCGCAAAATGCCGGCGTAAGCCTGCGCGGCGGTGCAACGTCAGCATCGCTGTTCAGCACATGACTGATTTTGTTTGGGTATTCTTTGCCTACGCACGCCAGCGCCAGTTTAGCGAATCGTTCTGCTGCTTTTTCGTCGAAGGTCGGGGCAGCCAGCGCGGGAGATACCGCGAAGATCGATAGCCCAAGCAACAAGATCGACAGTCCAGGCCGGCCGGGCATATAAGATCGACATCGCTCTTCACTACTAGATTTTCAAGCCCATCGTTCCGGGGAGCGCACGCTTGCAGCGTGCTGGTCCCCGCATTCTACGGCGACGGACTTTTCGCGCTTTCCGGCCTCAGACCGATGCCACGAATGAATCGTGAAGTTCGCGATCGCAAAATGCGATCGCCGGAACGCTGCAAGCGTGCGCTTCCCGGAAGTTGCGTTCACGCGCGTCGCGGCGAGAAGTTAAGGCCTTATGCCAAATCGAGTTTGCATCTTCGCTTGCGCATCGCTCGGGCTTGCGCAAATCACCGCCGTGTTCGCTGCCGATCTCAAGAACAACCCATTGCTCACCGAAAGCTCGCTGCCGTATCACATCCCGCCGTTCGATAGGATCAAGGACGAACAC
>JBKPLM010000028.1:0-6014 GCA_046731655.1 Verrucomicrobiota bacterium
ATGTCGGTCCTGGGTGGGATCGGAGTATTCAGTTTTCATCTTTGGCGGCATGGACGGATGCCTGCCGAACCGCACCAGGAGATCACTGAGGAAGATCTGAGCAAATATGAGTAGCCTCGCGCTGATCAACGAATTCCTGGGACAGCCTCCCAACGCATCATCCCACGGATATCAAATTGATCACATCCTCGAGTTCTGCCACTGGTTCATGGGGGCGCTTTTCGTCGGGTGGTCGGCGTTTTTTATTTTCGTGCTGATTCGGTTCCGGAAACGCCGGCAGCCCGGTGCGGATGATAAGGGTGTGACGAGCGGCATCTCGACGCATCTGGAATTTTCAGTCGTCTTAATAGAGGCTGTGCTGCTTCTCGGCTTCGCGATTCCGCTTTGGGCGAAGCGCGTGAATCAGTTTCCACCGGGCAAAGAGGCGCTGCTAGTCCACGTAGTCGCACAGCAATTCAGTTTCAATTATCATCTGCCGGGGCCGGATGGCCAATTTGGGCGGCGTGATATCAGTTTTGAGAACAACACAAATCCGCTCGGTCTCGATCCAAACGATCCCTCCGGCAAGGACGATATCGTCACGAGTGGCGAACTTCACGTGCCGGTGAATCGGCCGGTAGTAGCCGAACTTTCTTCGAAGGATGTGATCCACGATTTCTTTTTGCCAAGCATGCGGATCGCAGGCGACGCAATCCCCGGCTCGCTGATTCCGATCTGGTTCACTCCCATCAAGACGGGAACGGACGAAGTAATTTGCGGCCAGCTATGCGGTCTGGGTCATTACGGAATGAAAGGCACGCTCGTAGTAGATACGCCGCAGGATTATGAGGCCTGGCTGAAAGAACGCGCCGAGTTGGCCGGTGGCGCACAAGGTGCCGCTCCTTCGCCATCGCCCGGTGCACCGCAGCCTGAAAACAAGCCGCCCCAGCCGTCGCCATCGCCCAGCCCTAAGCTGTAGCCGCTTTGCTGTGCCAAGCGCCGCGCTGATGTGAAAGCAGGGCTGGTGTTGCGTCGCCCATAGGGCGGCTACAGAAATTCATCTGCGAAATCCGCGTGATCTGCGGTTATCTTTTTCCGAATGAATTCGGGGAATTCTCCGGGATTGAGAAATTGGCTGAACTATTTCACATGGTTCATTTGCGTGTCCGCACTGTTGCTCATTTGCAGTGGTGGAATGGTCACGAGCAAAAACGTCGGGCTCGCGGTACCGGATTGGCCAACCACGTTCGGCTACAACATGTTTCTGTTTCCATTCTCAAGGTGGGTCGGCGGAATCTTGTTTGAGCATACCCACCGCCTGATTGCTTCAGCCGTTGGATTCCTTACGATCATTCTGGCGATCTGGCTTTGGCGCGGCGAAAGCCGGCGATGGGTGCGCAACCTTGGCCTAATTGCGCTCGCCGGTGTAATCTTGCAGGGAATTCTCGGTGGCCTTCGTGTCACGATGCTCAAAGATGAAATCGGCATCTTTCATGCCTGCGTCGCGCAGGCCTTTCTCGCGCTGCTGGTGGTGATCGCGCTGGTAACAACAAACTTTTGGCGGTCGCTTGCGCGCGGCGCAGGTCGTTTGGAGGGTGGAGCTCCTGCGACGCCTGGCCGCAAGGGGCTCGGGCAAAGCCAGGGCTCGCGGGAGCTCGCCCCTCCATTCTCGCTGTCCCACATTAAGCCGGTTCGATCCCTGGCCATCGCAATCACGCTCGCGATTTATGTTCAACTAGCTTTGGGAGCGACGATGCGTCATCAACATCGCGATCTGTCGATTCTCGATTTTCCTACTGCAAACGGCGCGTGGATTCCGGATACAAGTGCGACAGCCCTCGAGAAGATTAATGCCTGGCGCGATGCGCGTGGCTTGTCGGACGTGGACGCTTTCCAAGTTTGGCTGCAAATGACCCATCGTTTCGTCGCGCTACTGATCGCGATCGGTGTAATCCTGTTTTGTTCGCGCGTTCGGAGAGACGCGCCTCAGATTCCTGGGCTCAAGAGATTATCGATGTCGTGGGTCGTATTTCTTATCATTCAACTGACACTGGGCGCTTGGACAATTTGGAGCAACAAGGCGGCAGACATCGCGACGGCACATGTCGCTGTGGGGGCGGTCATGCTATCTTTTGGCGTGAGTATCTCGGCCATTTGCTGGCGAATTTCGGCGGCGGATTTTGGTAGGGCGCGACGATGCCAGTCCGGCTCGGACCCGGGCGCGCCGCACAGCGAACCGATTCCCGCATGAAGACCGCCACGCTGGAAGTCGAAAATGTGAAACATGCATTCGCGCCGAGGAGATTCGTTGCTGATCTCTTCGAGTTAGTCAAAGCGCGATTGACGTCACTTGTTTTACTGACTACCGCAGTCGGTTTTTATCTCGGATCGAGGTCACCCGTCGATTACGTCGCATTATTTCGCGTGGTGTTTGGAACAGCGGCTGCAGCTGCCGGGGCCGCCGCACTCAATCAGTGGTGGGAACGCAAAGCGGACGCGCTGATGCATCGGACCAGGATGCGCCCTGTACCGGCGGGCCGAATGCGGCCAGCTGAAGCGCTCGCGCTTGGCCTTGTCTTCTCGATTTTTGGGGTTGGCTATCTTGCGCTGGCTTGCAACGCGCTGAGCGCGGTGCTCGCTGCGATCACTATCACGATTTATATCTTCGGTTACACACCGCTCAAACGTGCCAGTACGGCGAACACTGTTGTTGGCGCCATCCCCGGCGCGATCCCCCCAGTGATCGGCTGGGCAGCGGCTCGGGGAGTAATCGACTCCGGCGCGTGGAGTCTTTTCGCGATTCTTTTGCTATGGCAATTGCCGCATTTCTTCGCCATCGCCTGGATGTACCGCGAAGATTATTCGCGAGCGGGTTTCCGCATGATTTCAAGCGATGACCTCAGCGGCGAGCGCAGCGCCAGTCAAAGTGTGTTGTTCTGTATACTGCTCCTGATCTTGGGAGGCCTGCCTGCGTTTGTTGGAATCGTCACGTTCGCGTATCTCGCAATCGAATTAGTGCTTGGCGGTTTGTTTATTGCCGTTGCCATGCGGTTTTTGAGAGTTCGCACCAGAGAAGCTGCGCGTTTATTGTTTATCACATCGATCGTTTACCTGCCGCTATTGTTGGCCGCACTCGTCCTGACGAAATCATGAATACAACTTCTGCCACAATGAACCAGTCGGCGACACGCAGCAGCATCGTCTGGAAGCTAATTTTGATTCTGATTCCGATTGTTACGTTGCTACTGTTACTTTGGCTGCGTCACATCGAAGTGGTAGCTCTTCGGCAACGAACTGTTTCTTCCTACGGAACAGTCCCAGCTTTTCAGCTGGTGAATCAGAATGGGCAGCCCTTTGGTTCGGCGCAGTTGGCGGGCAAGATCTGGATAGCCGATTTCGTTTACACCACCTGCCCGGGACCTTGTCCAATGATCAGTAGCCGGATGAGCGAACTGCAGAAGCCATTGGAAAAATCTGATGTGCATTTGGTTTCGTTTAGCGTCGATCCGGACAAAGATACGCCGCAAGTTTTGCGCGGTTACGCGGAGAAATTGCAAGCAGATCCCGCGCGTTGGGATTTCCTCACGGGACCAAAGAGCGCAATTTACAAACTCTCGCACGATGGTTTCAAACTTGCCGTTTCGGATGGGAGCGATGAACAGGGAATTCCCGTGCACAGCACGCGGATGGTGTTAGTAGATCGGCACGGTCAGATCCGCGGTTATTATGATGCGACGGAAGCGGACGCCGTAACGAAATTGATCGCCGACACAAATCATTTGCTGCGCGAGCAACCAAAATAGTTGCTGTAACGAGGGGCTATGATCATGCAACGGTTGAACTGCGGTCAAGGATCGGTCGATCTCACATAGGCGCTGAGAGAGTGCTTTTGAAAATAGCCCAGCGTTTCAACGCTGGGTAAGCAAGATTTTCAATGAAGTGAGTGAAGTGAGTCCTGACAGGGACGATAGAACGCCTCAAACGAGCATTTATTCCTCGTAATCAAAATGATGCTTCTGAAGCATCGCCATAAACTCCTCGAGAAAAGAGCGGTTCCGGTGATGCTCTGTTTGATTGTTGATATAGATCACCGTTGCATCCACGCCGGAAATACCAACGCTGAATGCACCGTAGCCTTCCTGCCAGGTTCTCGAATCCATTTGGATGAATTTCCCTTTAGAAGCTGCACTGCTTTGGCAACGGATAATGTTGCCGGCAATGAGAGCAGAATGTGAACGTGATCGGCGGCTCCGCCAATGGCGAGCGCCTTCATCTGATTTTGTTTTGCGATGCCGCCAAGATATGGCCAGAGACGTTCGCGTAAATCTGGGATGAGCCAAGGTTCGCGATTTTTTGTGCTCCAGAGGCAATGAATTAGGCAACTCGCAAACGAATGCATGATCGTTATTTCTGTCGTCCCCGCGGGGACTCGAATCCTGTTTGTCACAATTGACCCAGCGTTAAAACGCTGGGCTATTATCAATCTAGAGGAGCGTACTACCCGACGGGCTCAGGCCCGGCGCCTGGTCCTTCGTCGCAGACCATTCGCAGATAATCTCGATATTCGCCTTTCGGTAATCGATCGATGGTAGCGGCGAGTTGAGACTCGTTAATAAAACCGACCCGAAGCGCCACTTCTTCCAGACACGCGATTTTCAATCCCTGCCGGTGCTCGATCGTGGCGATGTAGTTACCTGCTTCAAGCAATGTTGTCGTAGTGCCGGTATCCAGCCAAGCCACCCCGCGGCTGAGCAATTTCACGTGGAGCTGGTTCTCCTTGAGATAAAGCAAATTTAAATCGGTGATCTCCAATTCACCCCGCGCAGACGGGCGCAGTGTCCGACACAGTTCGACGACGCGCTCGTCGTAAACATAAAGGCCCGGTACTGCGAAGTGACTCTTCGGTTGCTTCGGTTTTTCCTCGAGGCTGATCGCCTTTCCGTCCGCGTCGAATTCGACTACGCCGTATCGTTCCGGGTCACGGACCTGATACCCGAAAATGCAAGCGCCACGTTCGATGGCCAAAGCGTCCCGATAAAAGTCGAGTTTTCCGTAGAAAATGTTGTCGCCCAGAATGAGTGAGGCGCCGCAGCCCTCGATGAATTTTGCCCCGATCAGGAAAGCCTGTGCAATTCCCTCGGGTTTCGGTTGCTCGGCGTATTCAATGCGAATTCCAAGGTGCGCGCCGTCATTCAAGTAATCGCGCAGCATCGGCAAATCCTTCGGCGTGGAAATGATCAGCACCTCGCGCAAGCCACCAAGCATGAGCGTAGCCAGCGGATAACAGATCATTGGCTTGTCGTAGATTGGGAGAAGTTGCTTGCAGACGATCTTCGTCAGCGGGAAAAGACGTGTCCCGGCGCCGCCAGCGAGAAGAATTGCTTTCTTCATTTTCGATTTTCGATTTTCGATTTTCGGTCGCTGCCACTCCAGCGCATAAGTAATTCCGCCCATTCCTGCCAGAAATGCGTCCCGACAGTCAAATCGATCCCGCTTTTTTGACTGACTAGTCCAAGCGCGCGCTGCGGAGCCGAACGGAACGTTGTCTTATCAACAAGAAACGAGTCGCCGCGGATTAATTGCCGATCTCTCAAACGACCGCCTACACACTCGGACAAGGCGATCTGGATCCACTCCCGCGGTAACGCCGGTCGCGCCTCAATCGTGGCGCTTACGGTAACATTGAGAAGTTTCTTTAAGATAAGGGCGCAGACGAGGGCACGGGAACTCGTTGCATGGACATGCGACAAGTTTTTTTGCAGCCTGATCAACATGAGAGCAAAACGCGCCTGTCGCAAAAAGATGCCACTTGGCGCCCTGACGCTCTGCTGCGCGCGATCTTCTTCCAGTTTTTGTGCGAGTGCGTCGTTTGCCCGCCATTCGGCTTCGATGACCATCTGGTCCGGCAGAAATTCGAGCGACGGCGCCATTTTTTCCATCGCTCGTGTATACCGCGCACGAGAATTCAATTCGCACATGATTGGGACGATCGGCACATGACGCTGCTTCATCTCCTCAAGCTCACGTTCGAGAAG
>JBKPLM010000029.1:0-11291 GCA_046731655.1 Verrucomicrobiota bacterium
CCGCTATCACGGCCGGAGCTTACAAAAAAGCTTTGGGCATATATCAAGAGGCGCGGTCTGCAGGACAAAAAGAAAAGAATCATGATCAATGCCGACGACGCGCTCAGGCCAGTATTCAATGGCAAGAGCCAGGTGAGCATGTTCGAGATGACCAAACTCGTCTCGAAGCATCTGCGCTAGATCAGGATTTCCTTCGATAGCCCGTCGTTACCGCGTCGGGCTATTGCAGGCTTGGAAAAAATAACGAGCACCGGGCGGTGCGTTGCACCGCTCTTGCGCCAGGCTGCAACTGCATCGAAGATGGCAGGGTGAAAACGCCTCGATTATTTCTCGTCGCAGCCGCCGTCTGGCTTGTTTTCGCTGCCTTCGCGCGAGCGGAATCGGATTGGCTGCACGATTACACCAAGGCGCAGGAAGAGGCGAAAGCGAACCATAAACTTCTTTTCCTCAATTTTACGGGATCTGACTGGTGCGGATGGTGCATCAAACTCGACAAGGACATTTTCTCGCAGCCGAAGTTCAAAGACTTCGCGCACGATAACCTCGTTCTGGTGGAGCTCGATTTTCCTCGCAGAAAATCCCAGCCTACAGAAGAGAGAAAGCAAAACATGGAACTGGCCCAGAAGTACGAAGTTCTCGGATTTCCCACCATCGTCGTGCTGAACGGCAATGGCCAAACGGTGTGGAAGTTCGACGGTTATTTTCCCGGTGGCCCGGAGGCGTTCATCGCGCAGCTGCAGAAATTACCAAAGGGCTAAGCCCTCGATCCGAAATCTCTTTCCCGATTCCGGTTTAGCGTCAGAGCAAATTCCCGCGATTGTTGCTACAACATCACGCGGATTCTTTTGCTGATTTTTTCTCGGCTGTCTTCTTCTCGCCAGACGAAGAAGTTTTTGCTGGCTCGGTTTTTGAGGGTTTCTCGCCGCCTTCGGATGCTTTCGGCGCAGATTCCTTTTTGGCGGCCGCCTTGTATGATTCGCTCCGATAATCTGTGCTGTAGAATCCCGAGCCCTTGAAAATCAGACCTGCGCCCGTGCCGAGTAAACGTTTCACCTTCCCGTGTCCCCATTTTGGCAACCGGCAAAGCTCCTTCGGACATTCACGAAACGGTTCATCGCGCATCGATTGGAATGCTTCAAAAGTCTGTCCGCATTTCTGACACGAATATTCGTAGGTTGGCATGGGCAATCCGGCTGCGCTTCAGGCTTTCAGAACGACGCTGGGAAGTCTGCATTAAACAAGTTACAATTCAACCCCAAGCCGATAGCGAATTGACGACATCCTCTGCCAACGCATTCTTGTGAGTTCAACGGCACAAACCGAATTTAGAAACGAATATTCCACAGAAAGAGAACAAATGGCGGAAGAGAAAATCCTTACCAAGCATCCACTGGGGAAGAGCGGGAAAAATATCAGCAAGGAAAAGTACGAAACGCTCACGAAAGCTGTCCTATCGGCGTTGCAGAACGGGGAACTAACCACACGGAATTATTCAATGAGCTTAACAAGCGCTTGAAGGGTAAGTTCGCGGGCAATGTGAGCTGGTATGGAGAAACCGTTAAACTGGATTTGGAAGCCAGAGAAATAATAGAAAGAACGGCTTCAAAACCTCAAAAATATCGGCTCAAACCTAACTAACCACCATGAAAGCAAACGAACCGACCGTCTACGGGGTCACTAAAATCGCGCAACTCTTTCCCAGCATTAAGAAGATCAAGAACAAGTCGCTGCGCGAAAAGGTCGCCGCGGTCTGGAGCGAGGCCATCACCGCGGGCTGTGGCGGTAAAGGCTGGACCTTCGCCGAGCTGCGCGCGGTGAAATTCACCCTCCTGGCCGGCGACATCAACATGACCTTCGTCGAGCATCTGAATTCATGTGCGCGGCAATGCCTCGCGATCGCCGAGGTCCTCAAGAAGTCTTTCCGCTGTAGCATACCTATTCAGCGCGACTACCTCATCGCAGGTGCGCTCCTTGCCGACGTGGGCAAGCCGCTTGAGTTCGACAAGGACGCATCGGGCAATGTGATTCAGGGCAAATTCGGGCAGCAAGTGAGGCACCCGTTCAGCGGCGTCGCGCTCGCTTACAAGCACGGCATTCCTGGCGCCGTCATGCACATCATCGCCACGCACAGTCACGAAGGCGACAAGGTGGAGCGCTCAATCGAATCGATCATTTTTCATCACGCCGATTTCGTGGATTTCGATATCGCCAAGCTATTAGGTAAACGCGCTGCCAAAAAGTGAGAAACCAAATAAGCATGCAGAGGACTGCCCGCCCTACCGACGCGCCTATGTGGGGTTCGTCCGGTAGGGTGCGTCACTCCTGTGCGCGCCGAGTTTCGAATCTTTATTAACCTGCCAAACACGCGAATTGACGCGAATTTTCTAAGACATTTATTACTGTAATTCGCGTGATTCGCGGATAACTCAAAATTAATATGGGCCTGACGTTGGTTGAGAAGATTGCGACTCGCCATGCTGATGGACTCGCGCCCGGCACGGTAGTTCGCAGTGGTGATTTCATCTCCATTCGCCCGCGTCACGTGATGACGCATGACAACACCGGCGCGGTAATCCCAAAATTCAAGCAGATCGGGGCGACTAGCGTCGCAGACCCGGCGCAACCAGTCTTCGCCATCGATCACGACATCCAAAACACTTCGCCGGAGAATCTGGCGAAGTACGCCAAGATCGAAGCGTTCGCCCGCGAGCACGGGATCGATTTCTACCCGCCCGGCACCGGCATTTCGCATCAGGTGATGGTGGAACAGGGCTACGTTGTGCCCGGCGCGATGGTAGTGGCAAGCGATTCGCACTCGAATTTGTACGGTGCCGCGGCCGCGCTCGGCACGCCGGTAGTGCGGACCGATGCTGCGAGTATTTGGGCGACAGGCGTCACATGGTGGCAGGTCCCACCCGTGGCAAAGGTGGTCCTCAAGGGATCGCTTGCACCGGGTGTGGTCGGCAAGGATGTCATCATCGCGTTATGCGGACTGTTCAACAAGGACGAGGTGCTTAATCACGCCGTTGAGTTCGCAGGCGACGGCGTAGCGAATCTTCCAATGTCCGCCCGGATGACCATTGCCAACATGACTACTGAATGGGGCGCGCTGGCAGGCGTGTTTCCATTTGATGAAGTGACAGTGAACTATCTGCGCTCGCGCGTCCCCGAGTTTTCCAATCCAAAACGCCCCGGAAGGCGCAGTTCGAAGAGTCGCTCCGGTTATACTGATGCCGATATCGACGAATGGTGGAAAAATCGAACCGAACTCAACGCCGACTCCGGCGCGGAGTATGCGCTGGAGCTGGAGTTAGACCTAGCGACGGTCGTCCCGCACGTGTCCGGACCTAACGAAGTCAAAACGATGGTATCGCTGCCGGAAATGGAACGAAAACACGTGCCCATTCAGAAAGCCTACTTGCTATCGTGTGTGAATGCGCGTTTCGAAGATTTGCGTGACGCCGCAGAAGTCGTGCGGGCCCAGGGCGGACGCGTGGCCGATGGTGTCGAATTTTATCTCGCGCCGGCGAGCGCTGAAGTGCAAGCCCAGTCCGAGTCTACTGGCGATTGGCAAACTCTCTTGGATGCGGGCGCAATTCCGCTGCCGCCCGGTTGCGGCGCATGCATTGGACTGGGACGCGGCCTGGTGCAAAAAGGAGAAATCGCGATCAGCGCGACGAATCGCAATTTCAAAGGACGCATGGGCGATCGCGACGCGTTTGTTTATCTCGCCTCGCCTGCTGTCGTCGCAGCCAGCGCGTTGGCCGGATTCATTCGCGCGCCAAAAAGTTTTGGCGAGAAACCCGCAGGCACGGCCACTCGGCGTCCTCAAAAAAAATCGAAGCCGCCAGGATCGGTGCAGATCATGGAAGGTTTCCCGTCCAGCGTGCGCGGTCGTGTTCTCTTCATCGACAAAGACAATTTGAACACCGACGGCATTTACGCCGGTAAACATACTTACCGCGACGATATGACGCCCGAGCAGATGGCTGCGGTTACGTTTGAAAATTACGATCCAAATTTCAACGCGCTTTATAAAAAGGGCGACGTCGTTGTTGCCGGATTCAACTTTGGAACGGGCTCGAGTCGCGAACAAGCTGCCACGGCGCTCAAGTATAAAGGGATTCCTTGCGTGATTGCGGGTAGTTTCTCCGAAACTTACAAACGCAACGCATTTAATAACGGCTTCGTCGTGTTCGAGTGTCCTGAGTTAGTGACGCACTTGCGTGCAACGTTGACGAACCGTGCGCCGACAACAGTCGGACCAGAAATCACCATCGATTACGCCAAATCGATCTTGAGTGTCGATGGAAAATCGTTTGCCTTTCCGCCGCTCAGTCCTGCTGCTCAGGAGCTGATCGTCGCCGGCGGCGCCGAGAATCTGGTAGCGTCGCGCCTCCATGCAAAAGCGGGAGCGACGTAGTTTCGGGGGGCACAGGCTGCCAGCCGTCGAGCACTTTGCGGCACAGCAAAGCAATGGCTCAACTGGTTGCAATTTGCGATCACATATCTCGAATAGAATTGGGGCGACCAGCCTATGACGCAGTATGAAACCCGATCTGCCGACGCGGAGGTTCCGGTGGAGGCGCAAGAAGCGGCAGCAGTTTCTGGTAGATCTCGCGTAATGCGGTGTCGTGTTCCAATAACGTCTTATCGATCTCTGCGAGGCGCTTCAGAATCGCCGCATTCGCCGCAACTTTTTCGCGCAATTCGATAAACGCCCGAATGACATAGACGCTCATCGCAATCGCGCGATCGCTACGCAGAATGTTTGCCGCCTGGAGTGCGCCGTGTTCAGTGAACGCCCATGGGCGATATTTCCGGTGCTGGCCGCGTCCGAATTTTAAGGTCGCAGTTTGCGACCGATTCGTTGCGTCCCGTTGTGTTCCCTGTTCTAAGGTCGCAAACTGCGACCTTAAAGATTCGAACTCATCTGCCGTGAGCTGAAACGCAAAATCGCCAGGAAAGCGTTTGCGGTTGCGTCGAAACTGTTCATTGAGGCGTTTCGTGGTCACGCCATAAACCGCAGCGAGGTCGCTATCCAGCACGACCTTCTGTTCACGGATGGTGAGAATTCTAATGTTCGGAGCTTTGTCTTTCATTGGCGCCAGACGAAGTTTATCGCTTCCGCCCGATGATGCGTCGAGAGATATATTGTCGCCCGACTGGTCCTGGGATGCGGTCGCAATTTGTGACCGCATACCCTTGCGGCTTGCAAGCGCCCCGATAAAGTCGCCTTCCTATGGCCAAATACAGAATTGCGTGGATGCCCGGCGACGGCGTAGGCAACGATGTCATGGAAGCCGCGCGGATCGTGCTCGACCGGATGAAATTTGATGCCGAATACGTGCCCTGCGACATCGGCTGGAAATTTTGGTGCACGGAAGGCAACGCGCTTCCGGATCGCACGGTGAAAGCGTTGCAGGGCACCACCTGCGCTCTCTTCGGAGCGATCACCAGCAAGGCTCAGGACAAGGCAAAAGAAGAACTGAGTCCGGAACTTCAGGGAAAGGGATTGAGCTATTTCTCGCCGATCGTGGGACTGCGGCAGTTATTCCATCTCCACACGAATATGCGGCCATGTAAAAGTTATCCAGGGAACCCGTTGAATTATCGCGGTAACAAAATCACAAACCCGGGCGGCGCGGACGTGCCAATCGATCAGGTTGTGTTTCGTGAAAATACCGAGGGCATGTACGGCGGTGTGGAGTTTTTTCCATTGCCGGAATCCGTTTACACGGCGCTCTGCGCGAATCCAAAAATGAAAAAATGGAAGGACAAAGCGGGTCTTGAAAATATCGCTCTCTCCACCCGGATCATGAGCGTGCAGGGATGCACCAACATCTGCAAAGAAGCTTTCGAGTTCGCAAAGAAGACCGGACGCAAGCGTGTCACGCTAATCGAGAAACCGAATGTGCTGCGTGAGACCGGCGGATTAATGACGCGCTGTTTCCGCGACGTGGCAAAAGGTTACCCTGAAATTTGGGCCGACGAAGTGAACATCGATGCGATTTGCATGTGGATGTTCAAAAACCCTCAGGATTACTCGGTGTTGGTCGCGGAAAACATGTTCGGCGATATCGTCAGCGATTTGTGCGCAGGACTTGTAGGTGGCCTTGGCTTCGCACCAAGCGCCAACCTCGGCGACAAATACGCTGTGTTCGAACCGACACACGGTTCAGCTCCAAAATACGATGGCCAATACAAGGTAAATCCAATCGCGATGCTTTTAACAGCGAAGCTGATGTTCGATTGGCTTAAGGAAACTGAAATGGCCACGCGTCTTGAGTCCGCGATTGCACGCGTCATCGCTGAAGGCAAAGTACGCACCTACGACATGGGCGGCAAAAATTCCACGCTCGACGTGGCGAAGGCCATCGCTGAGTACGCTGGGTAAAAGAAAGAGCCCACGAAACACGCGAATTGACGCGAAATTTTTACCTGAAATCCCTTCGTCTTTTTTGCCGTGATTCGTGTGATTCGCGGGCAACAAGTCCCGTCAGTTTACGCCGTGTTTGAGTTGTCGCTCGTACTCCGCGCTGTCGAAATAGCCTTTCGATTCCGAAATCAGTCCATTATTGTCGATCTTCCAAAGTTCGTAGCCGCTTATACGAACGCGATTTCCCGTTCCGCCAGGTCCTGTGTTCGTTCCGATCAATGTCCAATGAAAGGCAGGCGCGTCTCCGCGCGGCTCGAGCTTGTCGAACATAACGATCATGTCCGGAAAATCGCGCATGAATCCGCGCACAATTTCGGTAATTGCCGCCCGCCCCATCGCCGGGTTGTCATCGTTCACCTTCAGCGAGCCGTTTTCGGCGAAAAATGCCGCAACGCGTTCCGGATTGTGACTGCACCACGCTTCCGCATAGTGCTGTCCAAATTCGGTTACCTTCTCGCTATTCATTAACTCGCTCGCCACGCCGTAGGTCGCCGCGGCGACCGAAGGCGAGTCACCCCGTCACTTGCACTCTTATTACCGTTCTGGTGTGATCCATAGAATTCTGAAATGCGTCGAGCGACGCGTTGATTTGTTCCGCATCAAGATCGACAAAGCGCAGAGCGTCTGGCGGAAAATGAAGCTTACCGCTTCTGGCGAATTCGATCAGCGTTGGAAGTTCAGCCGCGAGATGATCGGACACGCCGATGATCTCGGCCTCCTTGTTAATCAATTCAGTGTACGGAAAGATCGATACGGACTCCGCCGTTAATCCGACAAGCGCCGCACGACCTAGCGCGCCCAAACACTGGACAGCTTGTCGCATCGTCTTCGCCGATCCGATCAACTCCAGCGAGACATCCACGCCTTTTCCTTTCGTCGCGTCCATGATTTGTTCGAACGGATTTCCCTTATTTGCGTCGATTGCGACAGCTCCAAGCGTTTTGGCTGAAGCGAGTTTGGCCGAATTGATTTCGACGACGTAGATCTGCTCGCAGCGAAACGCTCGCGCCAGTTGCAACGCCGAAAATCCCAATCCACCGAAGCCAAAAATTGCAATCGACTCGCCCGGCTTGAGTTGCGCCTTGTTCAACGCATGAAGCGCCGTCGCCGATGAACACATCATGATCGCGCCGATCTCGAAGGAAATTTCATCTGGGAGCACGAATACATTTCTGCCGGGAACCTTGAGGAAATCCGCGTATCCGCCGTCACGATGTTTGCCGATCATTTGTCCGCTGCGGCAAAACTGTTCCAATCCGCGAACGCAGAATTCACAGCTTCCGCAGTGTGCCAGATAATGTACGCAGACGCGATTGCCGCGCCTGACCTGCTTGATATCGGCGCCGACTTTTTCGATCCAACCTGCGATTTCGTGTCCGAGCGTTACCGGCAAACAGTCGATCTGGGAAATGCCGGCGCGATAGTGTTCGTCGGAATGGCAAATCCCGCACGCGGCAACCCGGATCAAAACGTCGGACGCACCGATTTCCGGAAGATCAACCCCCGCTTCCTCCAGCGGTTTTCCGAGCTGAACGAGTCGCACCGCTCGCATGCATTCAACGAATGAGCGCGTCCAGCTTTTTCAGATCGAGACCGCCCTCGCGGTAGTACTTCCGAGTCAGTTCGAGGAGTGTGAATCCATCCTCGTAGGCGGCAAAGCCACCGTTCACCGGCTTGTCCAGATAGATCAGGCCGCCTTCAACTACGAAAAGGGTCACCATCGGCTCTGGTGAGTCCTCGGTGATCACCAGCGTGTGAGCTTCGCCGGCGGGTTCGTAGATATAAGTTCCGGGCTTTGCAATCCAGTCATGCTCAACGTATCGCCAATGACCACGCATCGTATAGCCATGAACGGTGCCAACGTGGTAGTGAGTTCCCACGATGGATCCGGGAAGACCTTTCAGAACAACGGTGAATCCTCCAGATGTGACATTGAAGCAGCAGGGCTGGAACCAGACACCATTCGCGTAAGGAACCCAAAGACGGTCATCCTCCAGGTTGACGTTGGTGATGAAGTGTTCGCGGCTCCTTCGATTTGGATCTAGGCCATCGGTGAAATTGCTGAAGTCAGTGATCGGCATATGTCCCTTTAGCGCGTCAATAATCCAGGTGTCACCTACTTTTTCTCAGGTGGTGGCGGCGCCAGATCGGAATTCCAGATATCAGTCCCGCATTTCCATTTACCGTCCGCCTGCTTCTCCCAGACCGTGACGTATTTGCCCTGGTCATCGAGTGGTTTACCGCTGGCATCGTTCATGGTCAGGTCATACGTGCCGCTGAGACAGGCCAGGTCGCCTGACTGGGCGACTTCCACCTTGGTCGTTTTCCACCTAATAACGAGACCAGGGCTTGCGAGCAGCTCTTGCCAAACCTTTCGAATCGCTTCTTTGGTCGTGGCCGCCGAAGCATTTGGAGGCATAACGATTGCATCTTCCGAATAGAAGGAGAGCGTTTTCTCTAGGTCCTTCGCCCCCGCGGCTGCAGACCATTGATCGTCCAGGTCGCGAAGATTTTGCTCAGTGGCTTTGGTATCAGCTGCTGAAGATGTGATGACAAGTGCGAGCGAAAGGAGGGCAAAACAAGCAGTAAGGACGCGTTTAGTTTTCATACTGCTGATCAAAACCAGCTTCGGAGTTGGCGTCAATGGCAATCGACAATGTTAGCTGAATCAGATACGCGCGGGATTTCCAAGTGCGACTTTGATCCCTACTTCCCTTCGCGTCGGAAATCAGACGCCTATCTGTCCTCAAGCCGGCGACGTGATCGATGATCAGAAACGTCGAATATCGCATTACTTCGCTCGGCCAGTTTCACCAACGTGAACAATGCGTTGTTGACAGGCACCGGCACGCCTACCTCGGCGCCGCGACGCACGATATATCCATTCAATGCATCGATCTCTGTCACCCGCTCGCGATTCAAATCCTGCGCAGTCGAGGAGAACGCGTCCGCCATTTGCGTCGCGATCTCCATCGCTGCCGCAATCCCGGATTCGCGGTCGCGCACGCCCGGCAAAACGACGCCAGCCGCCCGAGCCACCGCCAGCACTTCAGCGACGACGTCCTCCATCAGCTTTTTTGCATCGTCGCTTTGCATAATTTCGCCATAGGTCACTCGCCCTAACGCAGAGATCGCGTTCAGCGCGCAATTGCATAATAGCTTCACCCATAGTTCGCCTTCGATATTCTCCGAAATTCGGCAGGAAATGCCTGCGCGATCGAAAACGTTTGCTACTTCCGTTGTTTTTTCTGATGGCGGGCCAATGATCAAATCGCCACGCGCTAAATGCTTCACGCGACCTGGTTCCGGTGTGGAGACTGCGACATAAACCACAGCAGGTAAGGAAAGGATGTTCGTTGCAGTACGAACACGCTGCGCATTATCTACGCCGTTCTGCAAGCAAACGACTGTGGCGTCCGGTCTAACGAATGGAGCCATTTGTGCGGCGGTCGATGAGGTAGCGTGTGCTTTTACACAAAACAGAATCAGCGAGCAATCTCGGACCGCGGTGATGTCGGTTGTCGCCGTGCCTGCGATTCGTTGCTGCCCTTCCGATTTGTCCAGAACAAGACCTTTCAAGTTCACGGCGTCCACGAAATGTTTTCGCCCAATGAAAACAGTTGGTGCACCCGCGCGGGCTAAGATGCCACCGAAGTAACCGCCAACGGCTCCGGCGCCGACAACGGCGATTTGCGGCCAGTCTCGAACTTCGCTCATCACATATCTTTCGGCAGCGGGATTTCGCTCAAGTTATACGTTGAATAAGCCGTAGGCTTGTCGCCTTTGGCAATCAGCGCATCAATAACACGGGCGAATTCTTCGGTGTGCCAATGTCTTCGCGTCTGCCACCACTCTTGTACGCCGGGATAGGCGATCACATCACCCATCGTTCTCTCAACCTCACCCCATAACGAGGGACTGAGCACCCCGTCGCGATGTGAGAAATACATTGCCTGGAAATTTTTGAAGAAGCGATTGAGGAACGAGCTAAACCTGAGCTTCGATACCGCATCAAGATCGGTAAAACACTGCACGCCGCGAAGATAAATCGCGCAAAACTCGGCGTTGTCGTGAAACGACCTGGTGAGATCGCCCCACTGAACCGTGAGAGCGTTTACCACCGACTGGTGGCGTTCCTTGGTCTGAGCCCTGATCTGCAGGGCGAGATAAATCAGGGAAGGGATTCCAACAATCACAGCAGCCAATTGCCCGATTGCCGTGACCATTTCCCAGTTCATAGGCTTACTAGGGAGTAGATTCGCGGGGCGTGATACCAAGCGCCTTTTCAATTGCCGCCGGGTCGTACACTTTACCGCCTTTGATTACCGTGGTGATCTTGTTGATGTCCTGGATGTTCTTTGTCGGGTCGCCATCCACGAGAATCATGTCAGCTAGTTTCCCCGGGCCAATGATGCCGCGGTCTTTGTCCACGCCCATTACCAGAGCAGGCGTCCATGTTGCCATGCGCAGAACTTCAGGCGGAGCGATACCGGCGCGCACATAAAGTTCGAGCTCACGGTGGAGCATGTAACCGGCCAGCGCATCGGTTCCCGGGATAATCGTCACGCCCCCGTCGTAAATTGCCTTCAGTAAGCGCAACATCGCTGGGAACGCTTCGTGATACGCGGCCTGCTTGTCCGGCGGAACTTCGAGCGCTCCACTTAACATCGCGCGCCGCACCTGCGGCGGGAAACGAGGCACGATTTCTTCCAGCCCAGGCGTGATGACGCTGGGATCACCGCAAAAGAGACCTTCAAAGGCGCCTATCGTCGGATCGAGCACGGTGTGATGTTGGCCGAGAAATTTGATGAAGTCGCGCACCTCGGGTTTCTCCGGAGTAAATTCACCGGCG
>JBKPLM010000030.1:0-5198 GCA_046731655.1 Verrucomicrobiota bacterium
CATCACCCATGAGAATCGTGAACATTTTATCGGCATCGACTGCGTTATCGTCGTTCAGGTCCACCTTCAGGAGTTTGCGTTTCTCGGGATTCATGGTGGTCTCGAACAACTCCTTGGCGTTCATTTCACCGAGACCTTTGAAACGTTTGATCTGCACTCCGCGGCGACCGATCTCCAAAATCTTCTCGAGGATTTCTGGAATTGAGAACAGCGGATGCGAAACCGCTTTTTCGCCTTCGCCCTCGATCAACTCAAAGATGGGCTGGTCGCTGGTGGCGTAGTGGGCGACTTTCAGACCTTTACGCGCAAGTTCCGCTATGATTTTTTCGATCGCAGCCGATTCATGCAACTCAACCAGTCTGCCGCGTCTGCGATTTCCATCTGTCCGCGCAGGCGGTTCGCCCAGCGGAAGCAGTTCCTGACCAAGCTCGGTGTCGAACAGATTCAGGTCGAGATTCTCCTGATGAAATTTACGGACTTCCTTTTCGTCGTGAAAATAATGCACGCTCTCATCGTTTCCTTCGCGCACTTTTACTAAATATGTTGGTAGCTTGCCCGACTTCGAGTCTCGTTCCGCAAGGTAAGTTTCGAAATCGCCGCCGTGACGGCGCACTGCTTCGCTTAACTTCGCAAGTTTCTCGAGCGATTCGAGAATGTCTTTTAGGTGTGTCGCCGTGACTTCTTTATCATCGGCCAGATTTTTTAATCGCACGTCTTCTGCGCCCAGCGAAATGAGTATTTTATTTAGCCGGGCATCGTCATCGACATATTCTTCGCGTTTCTTCCGCTTGATCTGGTAAAGCGGTGGTTGCGCGATGTAAATCCTGCCCGCGCGCACCAGTTCGGTCATTTGCCGGAAGAAGAAAGTAAGCAGCAGGGTGCGAATGTGCGATCCGTCGACGTCTGCGTCTGTCATAATAATGATCCGGCCATAACGCAGCTTGGCAATGTCGAAGCGACCTTCGTCTTTGCCGTTGCCATCCTCTTTCGATTTGCCGATCCCCGTGCCAATAGCCGTAATCATGGACTGGATCTCATTGTTCTTGAGGAACTGATCCTCGCGCGCTTTCTCCACGTTTATCAGCTTCCCGCGAATTGGCAGAATGGCTTGATAGCGCCGATCGCGTCCCTGTTTGGCGGAACCGCCCGCTGAATCGCCTTCGACAATGTAAAGCTCGGTCAATTCCGGGTCGCGCTCGGAGCAATCAGCCAATTTCCCCGGCAATCCGCCGCCAGTGAGAGCTCCCTTGCGAATTGTTTCCCTGGCCTTTCGAGCGGCTTCCCGCGCCCGCGCCGCTGTGAGAACCTTGTCGAAAATCCGTCGCGCGATCGGCGGGTTCTTGTCGAAGTGGGTCATCAGCCCGTCATAGACGACCGAGTTTACGATCCCATCGATCTCCGTGTTAACGAGCTTCACCTTGGTCTGCGATTCAAACCGGGGATTGGGTAACTTGATACTAAGCACGCAAATCAATCCTTCGCGCACATCGTCTCCGGAAATCGAAGGGTCTTTCTCTTTGAGGAGGTTATTTGATTTCGCGTACTGGTTGACAGCCTTGGTGAGCGCGGTGCGAAAGCCAGTCAGGTGTGTGCCGCCATCCGGATTCGGGATTGAGTTGGCAAATGGCAAAATCTGATCGTTGTAGCTGTCGTTGTACTGCAGCACAACATCGACAAAGACTTCATCGCGTTGGCGGGAGATCACGACTGGCTTCGGATGGAGGACCTGTTTGTTCTCGCCGAGCTGCTTTACAAATTCTTCGATGCCGTGTTTGTAGAAAAACCTTTCTTTCTTCGCGGGATCGGTGCGTTCATCCGTGAGCGTGATTTCCAGACCGGGATTGAGAAACGCCAGTTCGCGCAACCGCGTTGCGAGACGCTCGAATTTGAACTCCGTGGTGATTGTGAAAATCGTCGGGTCCGGAAGAAACGTAATCAGTGTGCCAGTGGTCTTTTTGTTTTTGACCTCGCCGATGACAGTGAGTTTGTCAGTCGTTTTACCTTTGGCGAAAGCCATGTGGTAGACTTTGCCGTCGCGCGACACTTCCACCTTGAACCATTCCGAAAGCGCGTTCGTGCATTTCGCGCCGACGCCGTGCAGGCCGCCCGAATATTTATATGCGCCTTGTCCAAATTTTCCGCCAGCGTGCAGATTCGTTAGCACCAACTCAATCGCCGGCATTTTCCATTTGGGATGAATATCTACGGGAATTCCGCGGCCATTGTCGCGCACCGACAGCGACCCATCCACGTGCACGCTCACTTCGATTTTTGTACAAAAGCCAGCGAGATGTTCATCGATCGAATTGTCCAGCACCTCGAAAACCAAATGGTGCAGACCCCGCTCATCAGGATCGCCGATGAACATTCCAGGCCGTTTTCGAACCGCCTCGAGGCCCTCCAATTTGTCGATTTGCGCGGCGTCGTACTTTTGTGCTGCGGCGATTCCAGTCGATCCCCGGTCAGATGATTTTTCGACCGGAATTTCTTCTTGAGTTTTTAGCATAGATTAAGGCCGGAACGACCCTCGTAAGATGATATCCGAAATGTCCCGATGAACAACTGATATCTCGTGTGTCATTCTGTATTGCTTGCGCTAGGGGTTGGGTGGGAAAGGGAGGCCGAGCCCAAGATATTGTATTCGTTCCCCCAACCTGAGACTGCTCGCCCAGAAGACTTTTTTCTCACCGCTTGACCGTGCGATTTTGAACCCGGACAATGCGGTCTCTGATGCGCGCGCAAACCCTATTGGAAGCACGTTGGATTCTCTTAATTTTGGCTTTGGCCGGGGTGGCGGTGTGGTTTGTTTCGGTATGGTTATCATTCGTTTTTCTGGCACTCTTTCTTTTCACGATCGCTTTTTTCCGAGACCCAAATCGTCGTGTGCCAGCAGATCCGAATCTGATTGTTGCTCCAGCTGATGGCAGGGTTAGCGACATCATTGAACTGGATGAGAAGGAAGTTCTAAAAACAAAAACGCGACGCGTAGGAATTTTCCTGTCAATTTTCGATGTTCACACGAATCGAGCGCCGATCGATGGACGTATCGTTTATCGTCAGCACCACGAAGGTCTCTGCCTAGATGCTCGAAATCCGGATTGTTCTGAGAAAAATGAAGCGATGACATGGGCGCTCGAAAATTCGCGAGGGACGATTGTCGTTAGGCAACTGACTGGCGCAATTGCCAGGCGCATCGTGGCGTGGGCAAATGTTGGAGATGAATTGGAAAAGGGAGAACGCTTCGGGATGATTCGCTTCGGTTCGCGGACGGAATTATATTTACCGCTCGACGCGGAAGTCCTTGTGAAAACAGGCGATCACGTTTTTGGAGGATTGACAGTCATCGCGCACCTACCCGACTGATGAACGAACAACCATCCAAAATCTATCTCCTGCCCAATTTGATGACGGCGGGCAATTTGTTTTGCGGGTTTACGGCTACGCTCAAAATTCTCGAGGGCGCGCTGCTACAGGCGTCGAATCCCGATGCGGCCAGTGATCTTTTTCACACTGCGATTTGGTTCATTCTCGGCGCTTTCGTTTTTGATTTTCTGGACGGACGTCTTGCACGTTTGGGCGGGCACGAGAGCCCATTTGGCCGCGAGTTCGATTCGCTGGCGGATATCGTTTCATTCGGGCTCGCCCCTGCGTTGATGGTTTACCGCGTTGTGTTGCAAGAGTTCCCTCGCGCCTGCTGGATCATCGCATTTATCTATCTCGCGTGCGGCGCACTACGTCTGGCGCGCTTTAATGCCGCGTCTGCCAATCACGAGACGGCCGATACTGATAGCAAAAAGAATTTCACTGGCTTTCCCATTCCCGCCGCGGCTGGCCTGATTGCGTCAATAACATTGTTTCTCCTTTGGCTCGCTGAAGGCGAACATCATCTCGGTAACTGGCGCTTCGTTCTGCCGCCGTTGTTGCTCTTTCTTTCCTTCATGATGTTCAGCCGTTTCCAGTATCCGAGTTTCAAGGCAATCAATTGGAAAACGAAGAAATCGATTCCGCGGTTTCTGGCTATCATTCTTATCGTGATTTTCACGGTGCTGAATTACGAGTGGATGCCGGCCGTGCTTTTCCTGGCGTATCTGCTTTATGGTGTGTTGCGTCCATGGCTCTCCCGCGACTGGCGCCGAGAAATTGAAGAAGAGATCGGCGAAGAGACGTCCGAGGAAGCGACAGAGCAGGTGCGATGAGGTCGCAATTGACCTGTAGCAACCGCTCCGGTTGCAAGACTCGTGGCCGGCGGAGCGCCCGCCCTAGAAGGGCTGATTCAGCTTCGCTAGAATTTCGGGATCGCGGACATCTGCCCATTCGCCGGTTAGTTCGAGTGCTTGCACTTTCCTGCCTGAATGCGCGAGATCGCGAACTGCATCTGTAAGTTCATACTCGTCGCGCGGTGACGGCTTCAACTTTGCGATGAAGTCGAAAATGCTCGGCCGAAATGCATAGAGGCCGGCGTTATACCATGGGCTTGTTGGTCCACCGGGCTTCGGTTTTTCGCGAAGGTCGACGAGCTCCATTTGCTCGTTTACAAAAACGGCGCCGCCTTTGCTGACATCTTCCCCGCGGGTAACTGTAATGATGCCTTCACACTCATCGGGAAGATCGACGACGTGTTCGTAATTCTCCGAGCTGACCAAAATATCGCCATAGCTTAAAATGAATGGCGAATCACCGACAAAACTGCGGGCAAGATTCACAACGCGCCCCGTACCATCCTGCACGGTTTGCGTCGTGTATTCGATATCCACATTGTGACGCTGGCCATTGCCAAAAAAGTTCCGCACTGCTTCGGCGTGATAGCCAACGATAATTATAAATCTGCGTACACCTGCATCACGCAGCCCTTCTACGATGTGCTGCAAAACCGGTTTGCCGCGCACTTCGATCATCGGCTTGGGAAGATCATCAGTGAGCTCGCGCATGCGCGTGCCGCGCCCAGCTGCCAGCACTACTGCCTTGTCAATCTTAGTCATCGCGTAGCAAGGTACTTCAAGCGCACCGGTTGCGAGGCCGATGACGCAAATTCAGATGTTCTGCCTACTTTTTCCCGGTAATTGTAAGAGCGGGCAGGTTAGCTTGCTTGATCAATTCGCTTACCTTCGGCACATCTTCAGCCTTTAATTGTCCCCATTTCTTTAACTGCTCTTCCAATTGGCTGTTCAACATTTGGAAAACGTCGAGTTGTCCCTGGG
>JBKPLM010000031.1:0-4633 GCA_046731655.1 Verrucomicrobiota bacterium
CGAGCGTTCTCCTCCTCGCGCGTCACGGATTCGAAGAAGCTTTTTCGCAACGCATGCAACAAACCCACGCCAGAATCCGCAATCGCTTGGCTCCACGACAGGGACTGCTTCATCGAAACCAACAAAGTAGAGATCGACATGAAGGTGCATTCGCGTTGTGCAGCTTTTGGGAGGTAGATTTTCTGGCGCGTTGCGGAAATCGTTCAGAAGCCCATGAAATTTTCACGGCAGCGCTTGCGTACGCGAACGATGTTGGCCTTTTCGCCGAAGAAATCGACCCGGAAAACGGAGACGCGCTTGGAAATTTCCCTCAAGGATTCACTCACCTTGGCGTCATCAATGCTGCCCTCGCGTTACGCGAGCGAAGGCGTGACGGATAATTTCGGGTCATGAACTGGAGCAGTTGGCTGCTATGGGGTTTTGTCAGCACGGTTGTGCTTACTTCTATTCTTGCGGGAAGCCAGGGGTTTGGCATGACTCGAATGAATATCCCTTACCTGCTAGGGACAATCTTCACGCCCAGCCGGGACAAGGCAAAGTTCATCGGCTTCTTTTTGCATTTCATAAACGGCTGGATCTTCTCCCTCATTTACGTTGCAGCCTTTCAGGCATTGCAAATGGCCACCTGGTGGTTCGGCGCTGCTATCGGGTTCGTCCATGGTGTTTTTGTTCTCACAATGGCGCTTCCGGTGCTGCCGGCGCTGCATCCGCGGATGGCTAACGAACAATACGGACCAACCGTAGTGCGCCAACTGGAGCCGCCGGGCTTCCTCGGCTTGCACTACGGCATCCGCACTCCCCTAACGGTTTTGGTCGCGCACATCATCTTTGGCATTATTCTTGGGGCCTTTTACGTGGTGAAATGATTACTGTCGGCTGAGGATTAAGATCTGATGACTCAAAGGCCATCGCGCCAAGATCTATGCGGTTCGCGATGAACCGGTTGTGCTTGATAGCGATTTGGCTTTGCTTTACGGGCTTGAGACGCGCGTTTTCAATCAAGCGATTCGTAGCAACCGCCATCGGTTCCCGGGGATTTGGCTTTTCAACTGGGTGAGAAAGAGTGGTCTCTTTTAAAATCACAAATTGTGCTCTTAAAAGGCAGACGAGGAGAACATCGAAAGGATCTACCTTGGGATCACCGAACACGGCCCGATCATAGCGGCGACAATTCAATAGCGAGCGCGCCGTAGGAATGACGTGTATGTCGTACGGATATGACCGACGCTGTTACAGGTGTCATTTATTTTTGAAAAGCCCGACTAAACCTGCAATGCCAAGGGCCGCCACCCCAATTGCAACCAAGACGCGATGTTCGCTTGTCCATAACTGCGGACTGCAGTCTTTCGCGCGCGCGTCGAAGGCGCCATGCGCACCGTGATCGCCCGGCACCGGCTGCCATAAGTTGTGTGCGCGATCTGGTTCTTCAGGCCCGTTATACTGCTGCGAATCGTATCCGGTATTCGCCAGGTAACGATCGAGAAGACCTGGAGCAAATCTGTTTCCCACGATCGCGGCAACCGATGGCGCGCCAACATAGAATTCACGACGAGGATGATGCGCTGCGAAATAAATCGCTTCGGCTGCGACTTCTGGCTGAAAGATAGGCGGCACCGGTTGTGCCCTGCGTGGCAGACGGCTTTTTACCCACCCGAATTGCGGTGTGTTAAGCGCGGGCAACTGCACCATTGTCAGCCGCACGTTGCTCTTATCGTGGATGAGCTCGCATCGTAGTGAATCGCAGAAGCCCTGGATCGCGTGTTTGGCCGCGCAGTAGGCCGCTTGCAATGGAATACCGCGATACGCCAGTGCGCTGCCGATTTGTACGATAACTCCGCGATTGCGCGGCAACATCCGTTTCAACGCAGCGAGCGTCCCATAAACACAACCCAGATAAGTCACTTCAGTCACACGCCGAAATTCCTCAGGCGCCGTCTCCTTAACCGGCGAAAAGACAGAGGTCATCGCGTTATTGATCCAAATATCGATCTCGCCCAAATCAGCTTCGATCTGTGCGGCCGCCGCTTCGACACGATCGGCGTTCCCGATATCGACGGGAAAGACAAGCGCTTTGCTGCCAAGTTCTTCGACTTCTCTTTGCGCGCCTTTCAGTCCATCAAGGCCACGCGCGATTAAACCAATCTGCGCACCATGCTTCGCAAATTTTCGAACTGTTGCGCGGCCGACTCCTGCCGAAGCACCGGTAATCACGACAACTTCAGACTTCTGGTTCATGCAGCGACAACTTCCCGCTTCGATAGATTTTCTGGTGAGCCGCCCGCTTCTCCGTTCATCGCCATTTGGACGACCTGCGCGATATGCAGCGCCCGCCGGTCGGTGGTCTGCCGAATCTGCTCACGGCAACTGAAACCATCCGTGATAATGAGTGTGTCCTTTGGCGCGCTTCGGACCTTTGAAAGCAACATCCGCTCGCCACAAGCGATCGAAATGTCGTAATGATCTTTTTCGAAACCGAATGCGCCTGCCATACCGCAGCAGCCGGAATCGAGAACCTCAAAATCGAGATTGAGCTTTTCCAACAGTTCTCTATCAGCGTCTATTTTCATGATCGCTTTGTGATGGCAATGACCGTGAAAAAGGGCCTTTTGCAGCACTCCGGAGAATCGATATTTCGTCGCGAATTTCTCGAAGAATTCCGCAAAGGTGAATGTCTGCTGTGACAAGCGGGTGGCCTCTTCATTTTGCGGAAATAACTCGGTGAGTTCGTCGCGGAAAACTGCAGTGCAGCTCGGTTCGAGCCCGATCATTGGGGTGCCTGCTTCGATTTCGTCGCGCAACACGCCGAGGATTTGCCCAAGCCGGCGCTTCGCGGTGTCCAGCATCCCGTAATCGTATAGCGGCCGGCCGCAACAAAGATCGCAATCGGGAACAACGACATGAAACCCGGCGCGTTCCAGTACTTCCACCGCAGCTTTTGCAGTTTCCGGGTGAAAGAAATTGTTAAACGTATCCGGCCACAGAATGACGCGTCCGTTTTTCCCCGGCGCGCCCGGCGGTCGCGCCCTACCACGGCGCCGAAACCATGTCTTGAAATTTTCAGTCGCAAAATTTGGAAGATTTCGCCGCCGCGCCACGCCAATCAATTTCTTAATCAGACTGCTCGTGATTGGCGCATGGTTCATAAAGTTAATCAGTCGCGGGGAAGACTGAGCCAACTGCGCCCACAGATGGATTAATCCAAACGCGTACCCATGTATCGGACGCAGCCGATGTTTGTAATAATGCGAGAGGAACTCGGCTTTATACGTCGCCATATCGACGTTCATGGGACAATCAGCCTTACATCCTTTGCATGCGAGACAAAGGTCTAGCGCTTCCTTTACGCTTTCATCGCGCCACCCGTTTTCTCGGCGCGTGTCGTTATTAAGCATTTCCCAGAGCAATCGAGCGCGGCCACGCGTGGAATGTTTCTCTTCACGCGTGACCATATAGCTGGGGCACATCGTTCCGTTCTCATGCCGTCGGCATTTGCCCACCCCGACGCAACGCTCCATTGCATAAGAAAAGCTCCCGTTATCATTCGGATATTTGAAATACGTCTTCAGTTGCGGCGGGTTGTAATGTTCGCCATAACGCAAATTTTCGTCCCGCCGGTAAGGCTGAACGATCTTGCCGGGATTCATTTTCCAATCCGGATCCCAAATTTCCTTGAACTCGCGGAATGCCTGCACGAGCTCATCGCCAAACATTTTTGGTAAAAGGTCACCGCGCGATTGGCCATCGCCGTGCTCGCCGGAAAGCGAACCGCCGTAACGCTTGATCAAGTCAGCCGCTTCTTCGGTAAACCGCAGATAGGTTTTAATTCCCTTGTGCGTTTTCAATCCAAAATCGATGCGCGTGTGAACCAGGCCCTGTCCGAAGTGACCGTACAACGTGCAGAGGTATCCATGCTTATTCAGTAAAGCGCGAAAATCGCGCAGATACTTTCCGATGTCGTTAGGCGAAACCGCCGAATCTTCCCAACCTTCCCACGTGTCTGGCTGATTCGGCACACGTGCGCTTGCGCCGAGACCAGCATCACGAATTTCCCAGACGACCTTTTCATGCTCAGGGTCATCGACCAGCCGCATCGTGGGGGGGTTCGGTTGTGCCTTTAGCTCAGCCATGAGCTTTTGGGCTGGTGCGTCGGCATCCTCCGTGGTTTTCCCGCCAAATTCGATCAGCAACCAACCTTTGCCATCGGGCAGGATTTGCAGGTCGCGTGGATGAATGTGCTTCAGCTTCATTGCATCGATCAACACATCATCGATGCCTTCGAGGCCTATAGGCTTGTATTTGCGAATCTCCGGCACGTGATCACCCGCGTGGTAAATGTCCGGATAACCAAGCACGAGCAGGGAGCGGACTGGAAAATCGACTATCAACTCCAGCGTCGCTTCCAAAACAATGACGCAGGTACCTTCGGTCCCCACCAGCGCACGCGCGACATTGAATTCATTTTCAGGAAGCAATTCATCCAGGTTGTATCCGGAAACGCGTCGTGGAATTTTCGGAAACTTTTGCCTGACTTGTTCGCCGTATTTATCCCGAAGATCCAAAAGCTTCCTGTAAATCTCAGCGCGGCTGCTGTAGCCGGGGGCACTAACCCCGGTTCTACTCCGCTGATCAGATC
>JBKPLM010000032.1:0-13319 GCA_046731655.1 Verrucomicrobiota bacterium
CCGCAATGCCCGATTGTCCGACTGCGCGCATGGAACGGTGAAAACCTTCGTCGACGGATTCGACGCGACCAAGCATCGGCCACAGAAGGGGCCCGTCTGGAAGCGATTCTGTTCTTTAGCGCAAACAGCATCTTCCCCGAACATGTGGCTATCAGACCGCGCTGAGTTCGCACAGAGTTCGAGGACATCCTTCCCTCGAAAATAATCAAAAATTTGTCTTGCCAATGATTACGGTTTTGTAATTATGCGCGCCGACTATGAGAACAACGTCTCTTTTTTGTGGGGGTCGGCAAGCGTGGCTCGGTCTGCTGGTCGCAAGCGGGTTGCTAGCTTTTGCCGCTAATCCTTCGGCCCTGGGCCAGACGGTAACGCTAACAAACGAGGAGCCAATTGTCGTTACGGGAGAGGAAGTGCCCAGTGCTTATGGCGCGCCACCCGGGCTTTCGCGCAGCCGTTTTTCCAACACAACGCAAGCCTACGTGTTGCCCCCATGGGCATTTTTCTTCGGCGAGCTTTTTGAGGGCCAGGGGTTCCGCCATGGGCCGCCGAATTACCTGTTCACTCAAGAGATTGAAATGGGCTTACCGCATCGCTTTGGCGTTGCCGCGGAGGCACAGTTCGAACGATTTAATGGCGGCGGTGGCGCGCAGACGGTGAGTCTGGAAGCACGATGGGCTCTTGCTGATTGGAACAAAATTCCGCTCAATCCAACACTCTTTGCCGAATACAAATTTGGTGTCGGCACGATTCGACACGAAGAAGTTCCGCCTCCCCCGGGCGGAGAAGAAGAAGAGGAGGAGGAGGAAGAAGAGGGCGGCCCACCCAAGGTTCCCGATGCCTACGAAGTTCGTTTGCTCCTTGCTCAGGATTTCGGCGAGCATGTGGAGTGGGCGATGAACTGGTTCTTCGAAAAAGAGAATACCGGCGACCGCGGCCGCGAGTGGGGTTTCTCCCAGAGCGCGCTGATTCCCGTTCTGTTGCCCAGCGAACGCCTGAAAATCGGCGTAGAAATGCAATATAAGAATGTCACTACGAAAGACACCCGCGGCGATCCCTTGAACAGTTTTGTCATTGGCCCAACCGTTGCGTGGAAGCCGACAGCAGGTACACGCCTTGACATTTCGCCGTTGTTCGGTTGCACCGACGACTCGCCAGTGGCTGACGTCTTTGTCGCGTTTTCCTGGCTCTTTGGTGGCGAACGGGGCGAAGCTGAAGCCGAAGCGCCCGTGTCGTCACGGTTCCGTTACCTCAGCAAGGTTTCCCGCGCCGATAAGGACTCAGATAAAGCAATGAAGCAGGTTGCGCCGGCGCCATGTCCTGAATGGTACGGTGACAATGAATGGAATGTGAATCTATGGGGCACCTACGCTTTCACGAACACCGAGTACAATCCGAACCTTTGGCTGGTGGATGTCGTACAAAGCACCAGTGAAGGCCATCCCGTGCTGGGTACTTACGACCGTTACATTGGTGGTGATCACGCGTGGGGCGGCGGCGGCGATATCAAATACTTTTTCCATCGCTACTTTGGTGTAGGGATTGAAGGATTCGCCCTGGAGGCCAGCAAGAATGGTTTTAATATCTTCGAGGATCCGACGATCCCGATTTTTACTACTGAAAAAATCAATCACGAACACACTATTGGCGCCGTTTTAGGAACGCTTACATTGCGTTACCCAATTGCGTGCACGCGTTTCGCACCGTACGCATGGGCCGGTGTGGGTGCGATTTTCGGCGGCGGCGAGAGAGATGTCCTTCACACACAGGGGCCGCCGGATGCATTCGCTGTCCATGCCCAAACGGATCACTTCGGTAGCGAAACCAAGGTGCTCGGTCAGTTCGGAGCCGGTCTGGAATTCCGAATCGCGCGGCATATCGGTTGGACTAACGACTTGTGCTTCGGGGTGATCGATGGCCCAAAAAACAATTTTGGGATGGTCCGCAGCGGTCTGAACTTCGCCTTCTAGTTCAGGATCACTGCAAAAGGCGCACTGGCCCGACACTTCCAAAAACATCTTCAGGGCTGACAGCTCCGAAATCGTTCGGAGTTGCTGAAGTGGAGAGGCCGCAGCCCGGTGGAGCGGGCTGCGGCTACACTTCCTTAAGTGAGCGGTTTGTGTCAAGCTTGCATCAACGCAGCGGTCGATGTTCGCGCAACGGTGATAAGTAGAGCCCCCGGGGTCATCCCGAGATGCAAAGATAAATGCCAGTCCGGCTCGGACCGAGGGACTTCACACAAGCTGATTGATCAAACAAACAACCTTTGCCTAACGCTCGCCCGTTGTGTGAGGTCCTTCTCCTGCGACTGCGGGATCAAGATGACTCGCGTTTATTGTTAGATCGAGCAGTCACCATTTCTTGACCTCATTTCATCGCACCGATAGTTTGATTTCGGAAAGGAGATTGTCGGTGAAAACCGAGGTGTCGATCGAATACTGCGTCGTTTGAAACTACACGCCGAAGGCCGTCAGTTTGGCGACCAAAATTCTTGAGCTCGGCGAGCGCATCAAGTCGCTGACGTTGATTCCCTCGGGCGGCGGCGCTTTCGAGATTCGCGCCAATGGCAAATTGCTCCATTCCAAACTCGACACCGGCGATTGGCCGGACTTCGACGCCATTGTCACGGCGATCAAGAAAGCGAAATAATTTTTTCGAAATCCGCAGTTCGCAATCCGCAATACGGAGAGTGAAGGGTGCCTGGTGGCCCTCGCGGTCTTCAAAACCGTTGTCGGTTCCGCATACTCGGAATCGAGGTAGGTTCGATTCCTATCCTCTCCGCTTTGACATTGGCTTCCATTCAATCCAATCGGCAGGGATGCCGATTCCACGAAAGGAGGTGACGCCACATGTCGCGTGAGCAAGTACGGAGACTGACTTCGCTTTCATCCTGCGCCGGGTGAGCTTCCAAATTGAGCCAACAGGCCCTGCGACAAGTTTTGCCGCAGCTTCCTCTTTCTTTGGACCCAAAAGTGATCGTGAACTCGACCACGTTCGACGATGCCGGCATTTATCGCCTGGACCGTCATCGTGCGCTCGTGCAGACCGTCGATTTTTTCACACCCATTGTGGACGATCCTTTCTCCTACGGACAAATCGCGGCCGCCAACTCCCTCTCGGATATCTTCGCGATGGGTGGTCGCCCGTTGACCGCACTGAATATTGTTGGTTTCCCGGCGGACTTGGTTCGGCCAAGAGTGATTGCTGCAATTTTGCGCGGGGGTCTGGCCAAAGCCGCCGAGGTGGGATGCGCCATCATCGGCGGGCATTCCATTCGCAATCCCGAGCCAATTTACGGACTGGCTGTCACCGGGATGGTCGATCTTCGTCGTCTAACAACAAACGCAAACGCGCGCTCCGGCGATCTGCTGGTCTTGACCAAACCGCTTGGTATCGGGATTGCTACTACGGCTATCAAGCGCGAAGTTGCATCGCGCGCGCTGCAGAAAAGAGTGATTGCGCTGATGTCGAAGGTGAACACGGTAGGCGCCGAACTGGCCGAGCTTCGCCTGGTGCGCGCCGCGACCGATGTAACCGGCTACGGATTGATGGGTCACTTAGTTTCGCTCTGCCGCGCCAGTGGCGTCTCCGCGGAAGTTGATCCGAGTGCGGTGCCTATGATAAGCGATGAGATCCCGGATTTAATCGAACAAGGTTGCGTACCCGGTGGCAGCCGCGAAAATCTCGTTGCCACCACCGTGGCTGTCGATTGGGGAAGCACGGATGATTGGCGACGAATTCTCTTAACTGACGCGCAAACCAGCGGCGGATTACTCCTTTGCGTCTCTGAGGCGAAGCTCGAGAAAGTTCTTCAAATTTTGCGGCAAAGGCGAACGTCTTGCGCGGCTGTTATCGGAAGAATTATAGCCCCTCGCTCTCGGCGTCCGTTGATATGCGTAAAAGAGTGAAACCACGCTCGCGTCGGAAAATTCCTGCCGTCAATAAAGTTCTCGATGCGCTGGGTAAATATGACCTGCCGCGCCCACTGATTGTCGATTTTGTCCGACGTGAACTGTCGAAAATACGGAGCAACAGCGAGATCCCTGATTTTGAATCGACAATCGAACATCTCCATCGATCGCTTGACCTATTTCGCGCTGGCCGGCTGCAACCGGTCATCAATGGAACCGGGATCGTAATCCATACAAATTTCGGACGCGCGCCACTCGCGCCCGAGGCCGTTCGTGCTGTCACCGAAATTGGCGCGGCCTATTCCAATCTGGAATACGATCTTGCAACGGGCGATCGAGGGCATCGCGGCGTCTACATCGAGAACGCGCTCGCACTCCTTTGCGGAGGAGAAGCGGCTACGGTAATCAATAATTGTGCAGCGGCGTTAGTGCTGATAGTTCAACATTTCACCGGGAGTAATGGTAGGGCGCGACCGCCGGGCGCGCCGCCCAAGTACGAGGTGATCGTCTCCCGCGGTGAGCTCGTGCAAATCGGGGGCGGTTTTCGAATTGGCGAGATAATCGAAGCCACAGGAGCAACCGTGCGCGAGGTGGGAGCCACTAACAAGACAACACTCGATGATTACAGGCGCGCGATTGGTTCCAGGAGCGCAATGATTCTGAAAGTTCATCGCAGCAATTTTTTCATGAGTGGTTTTGTCGAGTCGCCGTCTGCGGCGGCAATTGCAGCGCTGGCGCGAAAGAAGCGGATTCCTTTTGTGGAAGATTTGGGCAGCGGCGCCGCCGCGCCGACGGAGCAATTTGGGATCGCCGAGCACGAGCCGACTCCATCGGAAGCATTGAAAGCCGGAGCGGATCTGGTGTGTTTTAGCGGCGACAAACTCTTCGGCGGGCCGCAGGCGGGAATTATCGCGGGGAAGAAGCGATTCGTTACCGCCTTAAAGCGCGAACCGCTATTTCGGGCCTTGCGTTGTGACAAGCTTTGTTTCGCCGCGCTGCAAGCAACGATCGATCTTCACCTAAGCCAAGCAGTGGCGAAAATTCCGGCGATCGGCCTATTGCAAGTTACCGAAGGCGAGCTGCGCACTCGCGCAGCGGTGATAAAGAACGCTCTCAGTGATTTGCCGCTGCAAATCACCATTGGCCGGAGCACAGCCAGGGTCGGCGGTGGCACATTGCCCAAATCGACAATCTCATCTGTTGCAATTGAAATCGCTCCAAGGCGCTGTTCGCCCTCGGACTTCGCGGCCCGCCTTCGCAAATCAGCGCCTCCGCTCATTGGCTATATTGCGAACAACCGTTTCAAGATCGACCTGCGCACAATTTTCCTGCAACAGGATGAAGCAGTCGTCGAAGCAATTCGCAGCATGTTTCGAACATATTTGAGTGCTTCGACAGCGTCGTCATCGCGAGTGGAACGAGGGACCTCACAATCGAAGCTTTGAATACCCTGTATACATTGTGTGATCAATCTTCCAATGAGAGGTCCTTCACTTCGTTCAGGATGACTGCGAGGAACGTTCATTCCGTAACTTTGGGGTGAGAATCGTGGAGAAACATTTCATCCTTGCGACCGCCGGACATGTCGATCACGGCAAGAGCGCACTGGTGAAAGCGCTCACGGGAACCGATCCTGATCGGTTGCCCGAGGAAAAGGAGAGACAAATCACGATCGATCTCGGGTTTGCAGAGTTGAATCTCGCCGGGCCTGAGGAGCAAAGGTTCCACATTGGAATCGTCGACGTGCCCGGTCACGAAGATTTTGTTCGAAACATGATTGCCGGTGTCGGCTCGATCGATCTCGCGCTTCTAGTCGTTGCCGCTGACGACGGCTGGATGCCGCAAACAGAAGAGCATCTGGAAATTCTGACTTACCTTGGAGTCGAGCGAGCTGTGGTCACTCTCACAAAAAGCGATCTTGGCGGGAGTGAGACTGTGGCCCGGCAAATTCGTGACCGTTTGCACAATAGCCCGTTCGCGAATGCGCAAATCATTGCGACCTCGGTTCGCACTGGTGAGGGCATTGAAACGTTGAAAATTACACTCGGCAGCGAGTTCGCCGCGATGCACCTACCCCGCGACTATGGGAAGCCGCGGTTGTTTATCGATCGCGTATTTACCCTGCGCGGAATCGGCACCGTCGTTACGGGAACATTGATTGGGGGACAATTGCGCCGTGAGCAGAAAATCGTTGTCCAACCCGGCAACCTCCACACGCGCATTCGCTCGATTCAAAGTCACGGGCGGGAGTTGGAAGTTGCCGAACCAGGAATGCGGACAGCGATTAGTCTGCCGGACATTAGCGTCGAGCAGATCAGCCGGGGAAATGTTGTCACGATTGCCGATTTCGCGCCTGCAAGTTCGACGCTCATTGCCCTTCTCGAAAAATCACCGCGA
Organism: Verrucomicrobiota bacterium; assembly: GCA_046731655.1. Lineage (GTDB taxonomy): Bacteria > Verrucomicrobiota > Verrucomicrobiia > Chthoniobacterales > UBA10450 > Udaeobacter. The sequence continues at coordinate 6,306 of JBKPLM010000032.1, forward strand.
CTTCCTCGCGAAAATCCAGGCGCGCGGCCGCTGAAAAGCGGTGTGTCAGCGTATCTTCATCACGGAACAACGCGGATTGCAGCGAAAATCAGGATCCTTGAAAATCGGCTTCTTGAGCCAGGCAAAAAAGAGATCGCTCAGCTAAGACTCGCATCGCCAATTTTTGCATTTGCCGGCGATCGTTTTGTTATTCGCGATCCGTCTGAACAACACACTCTCGCTGGCGGAATTGTGCTTGATGCAAATGGCGCGGAATTTCGCCATCAGTCGAAACGCAGATTGCTGATGGATCGCGCCATCGCTCCAGATGATGTCCATGCTTGGGTGCGCTCCGAAGTTGGCCTGCATAGCTTTGTGTCGACTCAAGGTCTCCTTGAGAAATCTCGCTTTGGCAACAGCGAGATTGCTGACGTATTGAGCCTGAAACGCGATGAGGAAATTGTCGTTCACGACAAAATCGCGGCGAATGCCAGCGCATGGAACGCTTTGCGAGATCGCGCCACTCGGCTCATCGACAATGCACTTAGCGAGAATCCAGAATGCGCCGGTTACGACTTAAGCGTACTGCGCGCCGCGCTGCGCGACAAACCGACGGATGTTTTCGAAGCACTTGTCACCGACATGTGCTCCCATGACTTTATTCGGAAACAATCAACAATCACGCGCCGTTCACGTCGGCCGGCTTTGCCGGCAAAGCTGCAATCTGTCGCGGGGAAAGTGCATGAATCTTTGTCCAAGAAACCGTTCGATCCACCGCCGCGAAGAGAGGTCGAATGGGACCTGGAAGCGCAACGAGTTGTCAGATTTTTCATCGAGAGCGGAGAAGTGATTGAAATCTCCCCGGATGTCGTGTTGTTGCGCGAGAACTTTGAACGCATGAAAACTGCAGTCGCTGATTTCATTTCCAAAAACGGGCCGGCTACGGTGAGCGAACTGCGACAGGCACTGGAGAGTTCGCGGCGAATCATGGTTCCATTTCTCGAAAGACTCGATCGCGAAGGTTTCACCCGGCGCGTGGGAGATAAGCGGACGCTTGGCAGAATCATGTAACGTATGGAACGATCGCGGCCAGTTCTGCTTGTTGTTCCATCCGTGCGAGAAGCTTGTGATGATGCAATTTCACCATGGTTCGAACGAGTCTTGCCGGGGGCTTGGAAGCACCCGTTGCCTTCGCTGGTGATCGTCCCAACGCGTGGACAGGCCAATGATCTCAAGGCGCGCTTGATTGCAAAAGGCTCCTCGCATCTTGGTTTGCAGTTTGTAACACCGCGCAGCTTGCGCGCGTTGCTGGCGCGGGATGATCCAACGCCGGCTGCTGAGCCTGAACATCTCCGTTTGCTTCTCGCAATTGCGGCTAGCGAAATGGAAGATTCGCCTAACGAATCTGAGGCGCTCTCCGCCAAAGCCGTTGCTCGTGCACCCGCGCTACTGCTGCGCGCATTGGATCGCCTGGAAACTGCCGGTTGGAAATTCGAAGAACTCAGGCTGCCGTCGTTTGCGCCAGTGGTTCAGCGTTTTAAGAAGCTGCTGGAAAAATGCGACTTTGTTCTTCCGGGCGAGACTGATCGAAGGCATTTGCAACGCGCGGCGCGTGGCAAGCGAGAATTTTCCCACGTACTTATCACCGGATTCGACGGAGCGCATTGGGCAGAGTGGTTTCTCCTGCGCGCCGCGATCGAACTGTCAGAAAACGCAACGATCGTGCTTGAGGAACCGCGGGAGAACTTCTCTGACATCGATCTTTGCTGGATCGGCTCGTGGGAAGAAGTCTGTGGCGAAGCCCAACGAGCGCCGATAGCGACCACCGAGCTCGGCGATTCGCTTTTCAGCGAAATGGAAATGCGCGGAGGCGCGGAAACGGCAAAGCGCTTCGACTTTCTGATCGGCACAAACTTTTCAGAACAAGCCGAAGCGATCACGCGGCAATGCGTTCATTATCTGGCAGATGAGAAATGCACGCGCCTCGGCGTAATTTTTCCCGGCGGCGGGGCATTGCCGCGGCTGGTCGCGACCTCGCTGGAGCGACTTGAAATCCCGCATCATGATGGGCTCGGCCACATTGTTCCAGGCATTTTCGAATCGCCGGAGTGGCAAGCGTGGATCGAATTGCAACGCGCGCCACGACTCAATTCCTTTTTGCGTTTTCTAAATGCGCTACCGGACCCGGCGGCCGTATCGCCCAAAATCAGCCGCCAAGGTTTCGAAAAAATTCTGCGCGAAAGTTACAAAGAGGTGTTGCTGGACGATCTCGAACTGTTGCGCGAATTCTGTGCTACGCGCGTGGACGACAAATCTCAGTCAGTCGCCGAAGCGCTGCGCGCGCTGCCGTTCCTTCCGCCACGGGCTACCCTCGCGCAGTTTCTCGAGCAGACTCACGCCGCGCTTGCCCACCTCGACTGGAAGCAACACGCACTCGAACTTGCCAACGTCGGGCGTGATTGGTCGCCGCGTCTCGATGCGAAATTTTCACGCGCGCTTTTTTTGCGCTGGTTGGAAGAGACCGCTGTGACTTTAGATGCCGCCCGCTCAGCCGTAGGCGACCATCCGTATGCGCGAGTGCAATTGCTATCGGTGGCGCGCGCACAAAATCAGGAATGGTCGCACTTGATTCTTGCCGGCTGGAACGAAGGCGCGTGGCCGACGCCGGCCGGCGCGGAGTTCGCACGCGCCGACGAGATTCACGCCTTCAATCGCAGTGTGCAACAGCTCAACAAACGCGCCGCCCGCCAGGGAAGCCAGGGTGAGGGCCACACCAGTGTGCGCGAAAACCATTCGCTCTATCTCGGGCCGGGCGAGCAACGCGCGATCGCGTTGCGGCAATTTGATGCGCTCGTCGAATCGGCCAGCGAAGCCGTCACACTCGCGGCCAGTCTCGTGCAGGAAGATGCGCCGGAACGCTTTTGGAACCCGAGCGAATGTTTTACCGAACATTATCTCAAAACACGGGGTGGGCCGCTCACCCAAACGACGTTGAAAAATCTGCAACACGCCACTGCGCTCTTGCCGAAGCCGGCGGCGGCAGCGACGGATGTGGAGCAGACCCTGATCGCGTTCAACACCCGCCGTGACTCTTCTAAACGTGCCGGCGAATATGATTTCGCGCTGCGGCCCAACGAGTCGTATCGACCGGTGCCAAAGCTGAGTGTGAGCGATCTCGAGCGAATGGTCTCGTCGCCAGCGATTATTTGGATGAAGCGTTATCTCGGCATCGAAGCACCGGAGGACGCCGCGAATCCGTGGGCGGCGACGACAGGTAAATGGGTGCATCACTGGCTGGCGAATATTATCGAAGCCCGGGACGGAAGGATTTTCTCGGCGTTTCCATCTTTAACCGAGATCGACAAGCGCATCCGGCTTGCCGCGGACGAACGCTGTGCGGCACTTCGGCGTCTCTGCGACTCTATAGGCAAAGTCGTCCCTGATTGGTGGAACTCGGGCTGGTTGAATGCGCGCTATCTCGCGCGGCACCTCGGCGCTAAAATTGGAGGCGCGAAAGGGTGGGAGTGGATGGCGACCGAGTTGGCCGTCGGTCGCGAAGGTGCGGTGAAAATTGCGGATGGCGTGGAGCTAGAACTCCACGGCCAGGTCGATTTGGTGTTCGCGCAAAATAACGCGCCAAGTTTCACCGGGCAAAAGATCTGGATTGTCGATTACAAAACCAATTCGACCAGAGAACTGAAGGCCTCCGATCTGCACGACAATCTGGTCAAAGGCACAACGTTGCAGCTCGGTCTTTACGCGCTAGCCATGGGCGAGCGCGGCGCCGCCGAAGTAAGCGTGAGCATTATTTCGCTCGCAGTTAAAAACGTCGGGCCACAATTGTCCGTTGTCGATCTTGCACCGCATACCGACGTCTTTGCGGATCTCGCGGAAATGCAGTGCACCGGGGTGTTCGGAATGAAAGGTGAGATCCGTCCGGCGTTTGGTTACAGCGCGGCCTATCCGCTCGCGACCTTGCAGATCGATAACGACATTTTGGAAGATAAATGGGCGCTGACGCATCCCGCGCTCGTCCTTGAGAAAGAGGAGTGGGAAACATGGTGAAGCCGCGCGACGAATCCGTGCGCGCTCGTTTTGCCAGCGAGCTGGACCGCAATTTTTCTGTAGTCGCGTCGGCAGGTTCGGGCAAAACCACTGCGATCACGGAGCGCATCTTGTCGATCGCGGGTTCGCCGAATGCCGCGGAAACTTTGCCGGATCTGGTCGTCGTCACCTTCACCAATCGTGCGGCGGACGAAATGCAACAGCGGACACGGGAAGCTCTGCTCCAGGAAAATTTGCGACAGGACGTGCAGATTGCATTCAATCGCGCCTTCTTCGGCACGATTCACTCGTTCTGCATGAAACTCCTGACCGACTTCGGTCACTACCTTGGTTTGCCCGCGCCGCTGGAGTTAGCAAGCGAAGACGATGACAACCTCTGGCAGGAGTTTGTGCAAAGCCAAACTCGAATTGGGCGCTCATTAGGCGACAAGGACCGCGCTATTCTTCTGCGTTTCGTGCAGGCGCGCGACCTCATGGAGCTCGCCCGACGCGCGGGCTCAGCTGCGCTACGCGTGCCACCGCTGTCGTCATGTCCGACTCTCGATTTTGCGGAGGTTTACTCACAATCGGACAAAGGAAACGACAACATCAGGAAATCGCAGGCAGAATTGCGAGACTGGGAGACGCGTCATGCCGGCGATTGGGAGTACCTGCGCTGGCCGTTTTGTTTCACGGCGGCAAACGCCCGGTTCACACAGCTTTGGCAGGAGAAATTTGCGCCGCTGCGAAAATGGGTGTGCGATGCGGCCACGTGCGTCGCGGCAGAGGTGCAACGCGATTATCTCGATTTTCGAATCGACCGCGGACTCGTCACCTACGGAGATCAAATCGCGCTCGCGGAGAAGTTGCTGCAACATCCGGTCGCCGCGCAGAGGATTCGCGAAGAAAACTTTCGTGTGATTCTCGACGAGGCACAGGACACCGAGCCGCTGCAATTTTCCGTGCTGCTGGAAGCGACGCGCCCGCCGGAAGCGAGGGGCCTTTGGTTGCAAGATCGACATCTAGGTCCGCGGCCCGGGCACTTCTGCATGGTCGGCGATTTCCAGCAATCGATTTACTGGGAGCGCGCAGACCTGAATTATTACCGAGCTGTTCATGAAGCGCTCATCGGCGACAAGGGCGGCGAGAGCCTGGAATTTGCCGTCACGTTTCGGCTAGACCAGAAGCAGCTCGATTTCGTTAACGAAACTTTCCGAGAGATTTTGAATAACAAGAACGGCCAGGTGCCCTTCGTCGAATTGCGGCCGCGGCCGAACATTCTTCCCGGAAAAGTAATTCGCGTGCCGCTCATCGCGAAGGAGTTGTTGCCGGAAGGAAAAAAACTGAAGGACTATCAAAAGGCACGCATTGAAGCGGAATATCTGGCGCGCTGGATTAGAGCCGCAGGACTGCAAAAACTTTCGGCGGATTCGTGGCGGGAGGTGGCGATCCTTTGTCCGCGCAAAGCCTGGCTGCAAACAACCGCCGCAGCTTTGCGCCGCGTCGGTTTGCCAGTGGCGATCCAATCTGAACGAGATGTCAAAGGCGACAGCCCGGCCTATGCGTGGCTGACCGCGCTCCTCACGATCATGACCGACCCGCTCAATGCTTACGAAATCGTCGGCGTGCTCCGCGAGATCTTCGGCGCGTCCGATCACGATCTTGCCGTCTTTTCCGAAGGGCAGAAAGCGAGACTTCGCATCGACGAGATTTTGTCGGCGACCGGAAGAATTTCCTCGCGCTTGCGTACGCTCGCAGAAATTCGCCAACGCGCAGAAGGTCTGGCGTTATTCGACGCCGTTACTTTGATCATCGAGCAAACGCAATTGCGCGAGCGTTTGCTCCTATTGCCCGCGACGGAATTCGGCGATCTCGCGCGCGAACTCGATGCCTTGCTCGCACAAGCGGCGGAAGCGGAAGCGAACGGAATGATCCTGGCGGAGTTCGCCGAACGCTTACGCAACGATTTCGCGACGCCGCGCGCCGTCCGTTTTTCCGCCGACGACAACGCGATCCAACTCATCACTTCGCACAAGGCAAAAGGCTCGGAATGGCAGGCGGTGATCGTGCCATTCCTCTCGCGCGATGTGCGGCCGCCCTCGCTGCGTTATCCGCATTTGGTGAAATCGCCCGTGGATGGCGAACGGATTATCGCGCTCGGCAAAGAAGACAAATCCAAGGATTTGAAAGATGCGATCGAGCGTGCCCAACAGCAGGAACTTGAACGCCTTCTCTATGTCGCCACAACGCGGGCGCTCCACACGCTCGTACTCGTGCTCGATCAGGAAATCTTCTCCAACAGCGAGGGCAAACTGCCGAGAACGGCACAAATTCGACGGATGATTCGCGACAAGGATTTTTATTCCGGTGAATTCGATCAACACAGCAGCACGATCGACGAAGTCCTCGAACTTTCCCAGGGCGTGGTGGGGCACGCATCGCAGAAAAACGGCATCGAAATGGAGGCATTAACTTCTCGCGAACTCAAGCGCGCTGCGAAACGCGCTTCGGAATTTGTGCGCAAGATCACACCGAGCGCGGTCGATTCAGAAGTTCCGGCCGAGATGCGGATACGCTCGCGGCTCGATAACCTGGCCACGCTCTACGGCCGCTGGTGGCATAGATTTTTCGAGCGTGTGGATTGGAAGGCCGGTATCAACTCCGCGCAAGAGTTATTCGAAAAACAGTTACCGAGTTCACCGGACGCTGCATCCGCGATAAAAGACTGGAACGCCACGCGCCCGAACTTGTTCAACAATGCCAGCACCGCTCGCTTTCTTGCGAGCGATGAAACGCTATTTCATGCCGAGTGTCCATTTTCCTGGCGCAGAGACGATTGCAGCGTGCTCGAAGGCTTGATCGATTCAGCCATGATTAATCGCAAATTCGGTCAGTGTCTTCTGCTTGATTGGAAAACCAACAATGTTTCATCAAGCGATGCCGAAATATTTCGCGCGCGTTACCGTCCGCAGTTGGCGGCCTACTGGAAAG
>JBKPLM010000033.1:0-5707 GCA_046731655.1 Verrucomicrobiota bacterium
ATCGCCATCGCTATCGGCGCGATGGTCGATTCGGCGATCATCATGATAGAGAACGCGCACAAATCGCTCGAAGATTTTCGCGACGAGTATAAGCGCGAGCCGAACAACATCGAGCGCGCGAAAGTGATCATCGCCGCCGCCAAATCCGTTGGTCGCTCACTCTTTTTCGCGCTGCTCGTTATCACCGTGAGCTTCATCCCAGTCTTCACGCTTACGGCGCAGGAAGGCAGGCTGTTCAAGCCGCTAGCATTCACAAAGACATTCTCGATGTTTTTCGCTTCGTTCCTGGGTGTGACACTCGTGCCGGTCCTGATGCTGCTGCTTATCCGCGGTAAAATCACACCGGAAGCGAAAAATCCGGTGAACCGTTTTCTGATCCGGGCCTATCAGCCGTTCGTGAATTTCGTTCTGCGCTATCGCTGGTTCACTCTCGTCGCGGCGCTAGTCATTCTTCTGCTTACCAGTTTTCCATTCAGCCGGCTCGGGAGCGAATTCATGCCGCCGCTTAACGAAGGTACGCTGCTTTACATGCCAACCGCGGTCCCCGGGATGTCGATTACCGAGGCCACCAAGATTCTCCAGATTCAAGATCGACAGTTAAAGAAAATTCCCGAGGCCGTAACCGTGTTTGGCAAAGCGGGTCAGGCCGAAACGCCGACCGATCCCGCCCCCTTGTCGATGTTTGAAACAATTGTGACACTCAAACCGCCGGACCAATGGCGGAAGGGAATGACGTGGGACAAGCTCCTGGCGGAAGTCAATGCCAACATCAAGACAGCCGGCATGGCGAATATCTTCTGGATGCCGATCCAAACGCGCACCGAGATGCTCACGACTGGTTTTCGCAGCGTGCTTGGGGTCAAAGTCTTTGGCCCTGATCTCGGGGAAATTCAAAAGATTGGGGTGCAGATTGAAAAAGAGCTCACCAATTTTCCAAACACGCGCAGCGCTTTCGCCGAGCGCACGGTCGGCGGCTATTTCCTCGACTTCACGGTGAACCGCGAGGCCGCCGCGCGCTACGGCCTGAAAGTCGGCGATGTAAACGACATCATCGAGTCAGCCATCGGCGGTAAGAACATCACCACCACCGTGGAAGGGCGCGAGCGTTATCCGATCAACACGCGCTACGCGCGCGATTTTCGCCAGGACATCGACGCGCTCAAACGTGTGCTCGTGCCGGCTCCCACAGGCGCGCAGGTCCCCATCTCACTGCTGGCCGACATTCGTTACAAAACCGGTCCGCCATCCGTGCGCAGCGAAAACGGCAAGCTGGTCGGCTTCGTTTTCGTCGATATCACCACGAGCGACATCGACGGCTACGTGCGCAAGGCATCGCAACAGCTCAGCCAGCGCATTAAGTATCCGCCCGGCTACCACATTGAGTGGGCAGGACAGTTTCAATATCTCCAGGCGGCCAAAGAACGACTGAAAATTGTCATCCCCTTCACGCTCTTGATCATCTTCATGCTCATCTACATCAGCACGCGCTCGGTTGTGAAAACTGCGATTGTCTTACTTGCCGTGCCGCTCTCATTAGTCGGCGCGTTCTGGTTGCTTTACGTGCTTGGCTATAACATGAGCGTCGCTGTCTGGGTCGGCTTAATCGCGCTCGCCGGCCTCGATGCCGAAACCGGCGTGGTCATGCTCCTGTATCTCGATCACGCCTGGGAAAAGTTCAAAGCCCATGGACGTATGAATTCGATGCGTGAGCTGCATGACGCTGTACTCGAAGGTGCCATCGGCCGCGTTCGACCGAAGATAATGACTGTATGCGCCATTTTTTTCGGGTTGCTGCCGATCATGTGGTCGCCTGCCATGCAGGCTGGCGCCGATGTGATGAAACGCATTGCCACGCCTATGATCGGCGGCGTGGTCACCTCGGCAATTCTGGAGTTGCTTATTTATCCGGTGATCTACGTCATCTGGCGACGACGCGAACTGCCCGATCAGACCGAAGAAGCAGCGCCGCTGATTCCACCTGAGTTGATTCCGTCAGAGCGCACACGACAACATTTATCCAAGATCATCGCGATCATTGTCGCAGTCGTCCTAATCTTGTTCAGCGGAAAATTTGTCTGGCAAAAAATTACCACACCAACAGCAGCGGTGACACAAGGCGCGCCGATCGTCACGCAAACAGTGAATGACTTGACGATCAAACTTTATGGTCAGGTACGAAAAGGTCCAAGCGAACTCCTGATCGAATTCCACGATGCCAACGGCCAACTTGTCGATGTTGGCGAAGTCAAAATGGAGGCAAACATGAACATGCCCGGCATGCAGATGCACGCAGGGGTGACAGTTGAACGCGGCAAAACTCCCGGCCAATATCGCGCCAAGATTAAGCCGGATATGGCGGGCGATTGGGTAGCTAAGCTCTCATTCAACACCTCCCAAGGAAGCGGGCAACCGAGTTTCAATCTCAATGTGAAACAATGAAAACAGATTGGTTCGAGTTCGCGTGCTTGGAAGAGTCGGCATATGCAGACGCTACTTGATCGTGAGCGCGCGAATCAGCTTCGCGCGAGGCGACCCTCTTTTCGTGGTATCAGGGTTTACTCACGACCCGTATCATGTCCCGCGCCCCGGCGGACCTGGCCGCGAATCTCACCTCCGCCGAAGTTGGCCGTGTGCATGTTGGCGTAGGCCAAACCTACGCGCACGGCCTCCAAAGCAGAGTCGAGATCACCTGGTGCAATGCCTTGGGCGGTGGGCCCGGTAACATTTGCTGCCGTGATTGTCCCCGTGATGGTTCCTTCGGTCGCCGCCGGGCAAGCTGGCTGGCCGTCGCCGCCGCACAGGAATATCATAACACCACCAGCGACCTTGCTGGGCGCGAAGTGCAGGTGGGCCACACTAAGCGGCGATGACAGGTCGGAGAACGTTAACGAGAACGTGATAGTGCTCTGCTGGATCGTCATCTCGAACGCCGCTGTGCCGGCGGTATTAATTGGAGGTACCTCCTCTGCCCCGCTGAGACTTGCGGAAAAACGCTCCGTCTGCGAATGAGCCATGGCTGCAGCGAGCAGATTCGCCATTACTGCGGCGACCGCCCAAAATCCAATATTTTTAGTCTTCATAATTGTATTCGGCTCAATTCTTCGTCGGTCTCTGTAAAGCGGAATAAGGTAACAGAGTTGTTACCGCTTTGAATGGCTACTGATATATCTCCGCACTTATGGATAAGCGAGCGGAGCACGACTGATTTCGCTTCTGACGCACGGTCCTGCGCATAATCGATTGCGTGATCCCGCATCCACGCGAGAAGTGTACGTGTGATGGTGCTAACCGAAAAACAAATGAACGATGTGGAAGAAAGGCAGAGAGCTTGCTAAGTCGTTCAAGCGGGAATTAACAGTGTATCGGGGCGTGTTGGCAGATTCCCGAACTCCGCCCAGTGCCAAAATATTTCTGGGCCTGGCGATTGCTTATCTCTGCATGCCGTCCGATTTGATTCCAGACTTTATTCCCGTGCTCGGTCATCTGGATGACTTGGTGATCGTGCCGGCATTAGTTTACGCAGCTTTGCGATTGATTCCGCAGGAACTGGTGGCAGAACATCGAGCAAATGTTTTGGCAGATGCCGCGCGTAATCGCACATTTAGCGGTGCAGCTTGAATACAGCAGATCCGACGGATCATGCCTATAACAACCGAACAACGTCGCTTAGCGGAAGCAATTTCTCCGGTTCGACAGCGTTCGGAGGACGTGCGATTCGCGCTATTGCTGACGTACATAACGCTCGGGTGGATGACCATCGAAGGAACGGCGTCGCTTCTGCTCGGTTGGGCATCGAAGAGCTTATTGTTAGAGGCATTCGGAATCGACAGTGTTATCGAACTTTTCAGCGCAGCAGTGGTCTTGTGGCGCCTGCGAGTTGAAGCGAGCGGAACCACAACACCTGAGCAGGTCGATCTTATTGAGCGTCGTGCAGCGCGTTTGGTTGGCTATTCGCTTTACGCGCTGGTTGCTTACGTCGCTCTCAATTCAGGCTACGGATTGTTCATTGCCAAGCGAATTACCGACACCCACGAAAGTGTTTGGGGAATTCTTATCGGCGCTGTGGCAAAGATCGGCATGCCGATTCTAGCCGGTTATAAACTGAAAGTTGCAGCTCGATTGAATTCCCGTGCGTTGAGAGCCGACGCCGTCGAATCAATCACATGCGGCTACCTGTCGATCGTATTGATGATCGGACTGGCAGCGACACGATTACTCAATTGGTGGTGGCTGGATAGCATCGCTGCTCTCGCCTTGATTCCATTTCTTATCAAAGAGGCGCGGGCAGCAATCAGCGGTGAATGCGATTGCAGCAAGACTGCGTAATCTCTTCAGAGCCGCGACGTCGGCGTGCGCAACTGACAATCAGGCGACGTCGGCGAGTCGGGCGCATTCAGCGGGCTCATCGGCGCAGGGATGGGCGCCGCCGGATCGAGCAATCCGACGCGCTTGTTCACCCAGAGCACCTGGTACGCCCATGCCGGGAGCGGCGCTGCCTTTGGCGTGCATGACCAGTTATTGAAATGAAGGTTCACAAGATAGAAGTTCCGCTTCAACTTCCGGAGCACTTCGACAATCTTCGGATCGTCGACGCCGTGCAGCTCCATCGCCATCTGCGGAATTGAAGCCAGGAGCTCGTCAGGTGCTGCAAGAAGCGAATTCCATTCCCCGCCCTCGATATCCATCTTGATGATCAGGCGCCGGCCGGCGTCGCCGTTTTTCCTGATCTGGTTTTCCAGCGTGTCGAAGAAACGCGACTCCTTGTAGCCGGTCCGATCGCCGACGCACTCGCCGTGAAACACGAATGTGCCGCCTTTGCAGGTTGGGCGCGCCGGATCAAAACAGTCGTACTCATGCACCGGGACGTAATACCGGCGCGACACATCGCACCCCCAGTCGTCGTTCCTGCCAACGCCGTATGAGTAGCCGGCCTCGAGCGGCTCGATCAGATTCTCGCACATCAGGTATCCGCCGTCATTGGCGCTGCCGAAGCGCTTCAACGTACAATTTTTCAACGCGACTGGCTGAAGCTCCGCAAGAATCGCCTCACGCAGTTTGCGGCCGGTCGCGCGGCGTTCGAGATCTCTAATGACGACGGCGGTGGCAGCTGTCAGAGTGATGATGACGAACGTGATGGCGACGAACAGTCGTTTCATGCCGGAACGGTGGTGTCTCTAATTAAGGTTCTGCCAAGGGTTGCGATCGCAAAGCTACTCTGGAAATAATCAGGATTATTTCGAGCGAATATTTCGGGACAGCAGTAATTACGTCTTGTCTATATGCCTAAACAGGTATATAGATGGACATGACACTCCACGATTTACAGCTCGCGCTCGAAGAAAATCCGGAGCAGTTTCCGCGATTTGTGTTGCCGGACGGCGATTACATCCCCGCACACGCTCACGTCACTGAAGTTGGACATGTGGTCAGGAATTTCATCGATTGTGGCGGAGTAACCGGAAGGGAGGAAAAGGTCGTGCTGCAAACGCACGTCGGCAGTGACACCGATCACCGACTTCGATCGGACCGCTTCGCCAAAGTCCTGCGGCTCGGAAACCGCGTGATTCCGAGTGCGGACCTGGATGTAGACGTCGAATACGATTGCTGCGTCGTAGCACAATATCCGATAGCCGAGGCCATATCAGATGGCGACCATCTGGATCTGATCTTGCAGCGCGGCCGAACGCAATGTCGGGCGCGTGAGCGC
>JBKPLM010000034.1:0-4324 GCA_046731655.1 Verrucomicrobiota bacterium
CACTTTACCCCGTGCACGATTTCGGCACCTATCATGTGCGGACCAATGTTTATTTTGCCGACCTCGGAAAGTTTTTTTATTCCCCAACGCGAGTTTTTGAAGTAACCGATGCGCGCCCAATCTGGCAGCAAACAGTCGGGATCCCCGACGGCGTCGCCGCGGGTGGCAACACGCGCACGTACTCGCTTCTCACTAACCGCTTCCCGGACCATACTTCTTTGTACGTTCGGGTGCAGGACAAAGACAGTGGAATTGTGTATGCTACTTATTCGTTAGGCCGGGAGATCGCCTTCGAAGAACCACAGGCGGAGATCGATCACGCAAATCAATTACACGTTCTGCACTGCTCGGCCCCACGCGCCTGGGCGTATTCGCGCATCGGCTTGAATGGTGAACTCTTGGCTCACTCCTCCTTCATGGAAACCAAAACCCGGCCGCGCCTCGTTCGAGCCACAAACGGCGATGTAGCCGTGCGCGGCGGCACGATTGAATCGCCAGCCGCGCAAAGCCCGCGAGGCAAGGCACCAAAACTTTCGGCTCGCCCGCCTAAACTGCCGAAGGACGATTAGTGATGCCGACAAATTCTTACCGACTCCGTCTGTTTGCCGCCAGTTTGCTGATTGCATTTTTGGAGTGCACCACTTTCTCCACCGCTCAGGCGAAGCGTGCTCCCAAAGACAGCGGATCCGGCACAACTGTGGTGATCGATGCGGGTCATGGCGGCTATGATCGCGGCGGAATTCCCGGCCAGAGGGTATCAGAAAAGGAGATGACCCTGGATGTCGCGCAACGATTGAAGAAGGTGCTGGCAGCAAACGGGTATCGCGTGGTAATGACCCGCGACGACGACGTGTTTGTCCCACTCGGAACACGCGTCGCAATCGCGAACTCTTATTCCAACGCAATTTTCGTCTCCATCCATTTCAACTCCGCCAAGCGCTCCGGCGCCGGTGGAATCGAAACATACTTCTATAGCCGTGAGAGCCTGCCGCTAGCTTCGGCTATTCATTATTTTGTGGCAGGCGGGGCGCCGTCCTCAAATCGCAATGTGCGACGCCGGGGTTACTACGTCCTGCGGAAAGCCGCGGTCCCGGCAGTGCTCGTGGAATGCGGCTTCCTAACGAACCCGACCGAAGCGGCCTATGCGCAAACTGCCTCTTACCGTCAGAAGCTCGCAGAAGAAATTGCAGCCGGCGTCGGCGGCCGTAATACCGTCGCGAGCGCCCGCTCGACGACGCGAGTGGCAACCGGCGAAAACATTCCGCTGCAACCGTATATCGATCAAACCAAAGTGACGAAATCCAGTCGCCATCGATCCAAGCGGTCGCACAAGAAGAGCGCGCGGCGGAAGAAAAAATCATCGAAACCAGCCGGATCAGAGGCAAAAGCGGCGTCAAAAGACCAGGAGGGATAATTGGACTTTCCAATCCTGACTTCGGTGCAGATGCGAGCGGCGGAAGAAGCCGCATTCGCGGGAGGAGTAGAAGTTGAAGCGTTAATGGACAAGGCCGGCGCCGGCGTTGCGCGAGCGGTCACCAGATTTTTCCGTAAGCCTGGCAAGTGCGTTGTGTTCGCCGGAAAAGGTCATAACGCCGGTGACGCGTTGGTTGCGGCCGAACATTTACGACGGTTTGGATGGACAATTGAGGTGCGACTTGCTTTTCAAGAAGGCGATTGCAGCGGACTGATGCGCAAGAAACTTGAAGGTCTGCGTCGCAGACCTCCCGAAATCCTAGATGCGACGCCCGTCCGCGGCGGCGGGACCGATCTCGGCGTCATTCTTGTCGAGCTTTTCGCAGAAGCCGCTGAGGGGTTATCTGACGTGCAGGAAGAAATGGCGGCGGAAGCGTATCTGGGCACCGCGGGGCCACTGATAATTCTTGATGGCTTACTTGGGCTGGGCGCGAGACCGCCGCTGCGCGATCCGATCCGCGCGGCCTGTCGCTCCATCAATCAGTTGCGGGAGAATAAGGGCGCTTACGTGTTCGCCGTCGATCTGCCGACCGGTCTCGACGGCGATTCGGGCAAAGCCGATCGCGACTGTGTCATCGCGGATTTTACGCTCACCATCGGATTCGCAAAGCCAGGATTGCTGGCCGACGACGCGCTGAACTTCGTGGGCGAACTGGAAGTTGTGCAGTTAGATGAACTGCGCTGTCCGGAAAAAAAAGCGAAAGAAGTTGTCGCCGCCCTGCCGGCTTTTCGCCAACTGCTGCCGAGGCGCAAGTTCGGTACATACAAGAACCAATGCGGACGCATTGGTGTTGTTGCCGGTTCAAAGGGATTCGTCGGTGCCGCTCTGATGACATCGCAGGGCGCGTTGCGTGCTGGCGCAGGGCTGGTCGAAATTTTTGTTCCGGAAGAAATCTACGAGATTGTCGCCGGCGCGGCGCCAATGGAATCAATGGTCAAGCCCCTTAAGTCTTACCGTGATTTGCTCAAGGAAAAAGCCGATGTCTGGGCAGTCGGTCCCGGTGTTGGAAAAGCCCGCGCCACCGAAATTCTGGAACTGATCGAAAAAGCGAAGCAACCGATGGTAATTGATGCTGACGGGCTGAATATTTTGGCGGAAAAAATTTCAACCCTCAGACATTGCAAGGGTAAACGATTGCTCACGCCGCATCCCGGCGAGATGAAACGACTCTCGTCCCATGAAAAAGAGACGCGCGCTAAAACGGCAACGAAATTCTGTCAGCGTTTTACGGTAACGCTTCTATTGAAGGGCAGCCGAACGATAGTAGCTGAACGGGATCGCCCGTTAAGCTATAACACCACCGGCAATCCGGGAATGGCGACGGGGGGAATGGGCGACATTCTCACCGGAGTCTGCGCAGGATTGGTTGGACAAGGGCTGTCTCTTTACGATGCGGCGCGACTGGGCGCATGGTTATGCGGCCGCGCTGCGGAAATCGCGATTTTCGGCGGGAGTCAAAGCGAACAGTCATTATTGCCACGCGATGTCCTCGATCATCTGGGCGATGCCTTTCATGAACTTTAGAGTTAAAAAGGTTAAGGCGTCACAAAGTTAAAACGCATTGCCGATTTAACGATTTAACGATTTTAACGATTTTACGTCTGCGAAGCGATGAATCTTCAAACCGAAAAAGCCGAGGAGTACAAGGCGCCGTCCGAAGAAACCGCTTGGAGCCGGGTGAAAAAAGCCTTTGGCCCAATTGCTGTAGTCGGCGTCGTGATCGCGAAGTTTTTCGCAAAGCTGAAGTTTGTTCTGCTGCCGCTTCTGAAGTTCTTTCCGATCCTGCTGAAATCCGGCGGAACCATGCTGTTGATGGTCTGGGTTTATACCCAGATGTGGGGCTGGCAATTCGCGCTGGGATTTGTCCTGCTCCTATTGGTGCATGAAACCGGACATTTGCTTGTCGCTAAAAAGTTCGGACTCAAAGTTGGAGCGCCCGTCTTTATTCCGTTTATGGGTGCGTTCATCGCCCTGAAAGACGCGCCGCGCAATGCGTGGATGGAAGCATGCGTCGGTATCGGCGGCCCGATGCTGGGGAGTCTTGGCGCGTTGGTTTGCAACGTCGTGGGCGAATGGTTCGCGGCGCCGCTTTTTATCGCGCTCGCCTGGTTTGGTTATTTTCTCAACCTGTTTAATCTCACTCCGGTTGGAATGCTCGATGGCGGTCGCATCGTGACGGCACTCTCGCGCTGGCTTTGGTTACCGGGATTCGCATTGCTGCTCTGGTTTGGGTGGAAATATCCAAATTTTATCATCTGGTTGATTGTGCTTTTGTCACTGCCGCGGATCTATTCGCTCTTCCGCAAACGAACTGAGGAAGAACAGCGCTATTTTGAAGTCACGCCGGCTCAGCGCTGGACGATGTCCATATTATATTTCGGTCTGATAGCGATCCTGCTCTTCGGAATGCACGTGGCACAGCAGGATTTAAACAAATACGGAGTCCGCTCCCACGGCCACGGACCGGACGCGATTGTACAGTAATCAAGGCGCCGTCGCCGCAAAGACTTTCTCAGGCTCGAGTCCAATTCTTTGGAGAATTGACCGGAAGCGCTTGTCCGAACGAAGCGGCACAAATTCGGGAGCGATCCCAACACCATGCAAGGATGACGAGCGCTGCACGCAGGCGCGTTCAAGTTCGCGAATTGCGTCATCATGCGCGCCAAGCGTTACATGCACGTGTGCGATGGCATCACCGGCTCGGTAGCCCCAACCCGCGATCGCTGCATTGAGAGTTTCCAGCGCCTCCTTGCGCCGGTTCATGCGAGCGTACGTGATGGCCAAGCCAAACCCCGGCCTCCCAGTGAACTTTCGTGTTTTTTCGTAGAGGGCAATCGCGTCATCGAAGCG
>JBKPLM010000035.1:0-5798 GCA_046731655.1 Verrucomicrobiota bacterium
GAATAACAGCCTGCCTCGGCGGCGCCGATCAATTCTTCCGGATTTGTTCCTTCCGCTTCTTCAAAGCGGGATGAAAAAGAGTAGGGCCTCTCGAACGCGCCGCTCCCCAGTTTCATGGTTCCTTTGCCTTGTTTCAGTGTGCCTTGCCAAACAGCCGATCCAGTTCGTGTTGCCATGTTTTTCCTCCTTTAGTTTCTAGTTCAGTTACGATTCGCGCGAGTGGCGTGCCGGCGCAAGCTCTTCGGAAAACGTTAGGGTCCTTTCTCTTCCCCGGCGGCTGCGTCATAACGTCGTCCGAGCCACCAGGCGTTTAACGCCCAAAGGATTGCGCCCAGCGCACCAAGTAAAGCGGCCGTTTGCGCCCCAAGTCCTGCGCTTTCAATCGCGCGCTGTAGTTGCGCGACCGCGGCGTCCGCTCCGCGATAAACCGGCACGTCGATGAAGTTCTTTGCTTTGTATTTTGTCTCCTTGGTCATCGGCGTCCAAAGCATCTCCCGGCCGGGCCGAACAAAGGCGTATTCGCCGCTGCGACGCAGAACGATGACAACCGCCAGCACCGCGAATGTGTTCCATAGCGCCAGCACAATAAACCCAAAGAGAATCGCCACCGGAATGATTGCGAGGAGGACCGTCAGCCCCATGCGCGAAGCGACCCTGCCGGTGATGAATAGCTGCGCCAGAATGGTGAGGCTTTGCACAATCCAGTCGATCCGTGCAAACACGCTCGTGCGCGTCTGCGCATCCGAGAATGACGCTGCAACCAGGCGCAACTGTTCGAAGTAAAGAAAGGTGGTGGCAGTTGCGAGCAAAGCGACGTAGGCAGCGATCCCGAGGAGATAAGGCGAACGCAGAACGAGAGTGATTCCCGCGAAAGGATTCCCGCCGAGCGCGCGATCCCGCGTTTGGCGATGAACTTCGCTGCGGTCACGACGAGGTTCGGGACTGCTTTTCCAGAGGCGGATCAGTATCGCCTGCAAAAGCACCGCCAGAACAAAGAGCGCCGCCCCGACGAAGAGGATGCCGGCGTTCCCAATTATCCGCGCAGTGAAATCGGTAAACAATGGTCCGACAAGGGCGCCCGCAGTTCCGCCCGCCGCGATGACCGGGAATAGCCGCTTAGCTTGTCCGGAGTCGAAAAGCTCAACCAGGAAGCTCCAAAACACGGAGATAAGAAAGAGGCTTAGCACACTGATGAAGACGTAGAAGAACTGCGCGACTGCCACGCTTTTGGGGTGGGCTTGCACCACGGCGCCAACAATTGCAAGCGCAGCCGCCACGAAGCCGTAAATGAGCGGAAGAAAAACGCTACGCCTGATCTTTGCGACGACCCAACCGTAAACGGGAACGATCGCCAACGACACGATCCAAGTAGCAAGCCAGAGATTGGCGACGCGATTACGACCGAGAATCGTGCCGACGGTTTCGCGTACCGGTCGCACCGCGAAATAGCCGCCAAGCACGCAAAAGAAGAGAAAGAACGCGGTAACGACCGACGGCATTTCGCGCCGCTCAACGAAAGTAAGCGTCGAGAATATACGAGCTATCAGCGAAGGGCGGTCTGAGGAACGCGCCATGTAGACGCCTTACACTAGCTGTGCTGTTTGTGCCACTGCGCGAGCACTTCCGCTTCACGCTCCGGTGTAATGCCGGCTTTCATGTGTGCTTGCCGGTCCTGCGGCAAAGATTTGAACCACGCCAGAGTGTCGCGCGCGGTTTCATCAAGCGAGCGAAAGGTTAGCCCTTTGGAAAGCGCACGACTGATGTTGGTGCGGGTGATCCCATCTTCCGCGCCGGCCCATACCGGCATATCAGACCAAGGCTGCACCTTTTGATTGGTCAAAAATTTCTCATCTGCCCAGGTAAATTTGGCGTTGGATTTCAGCGCGGTTTTGATTCCATCGAGCATTCCGCCAATGCTGATCGGCCTGGCCGGGCCGGTCGCATTGTAGATTCCAGTCTCGCCATTTTCTGCCATGCGGATCGTCCATTCCGCCAAGTCGCGCCCATCGATGTATTGAACCGAATCCTGTGGTTTGCCCGGCGCGAGCACTTCGCCGCCGCGATCGATCCGAACCGGCCAATAGGTAAAGCGATCGCTCTCGTCCCGTGGCCCAACGATCAATCCAGGCCGGATGATGAGCGTTTTGCCTGGAAACCATTTCGCCGCCTCTTTTTCTGAAAGCACTTTGAGCGGCCCGTACAACTTGAAACCATTCGCCTTCATTGATTCAAGCGTTTCTTTGTACGGATCCGCCCCCTCGTAACTTTGCAGCGGAGCGTTTTCATCCGGACCGGTCTTTGAGTCCTGATAGACGGAAATAGTCGAGGTAAAAACGTATCGATCGACGTTTCCCTTCAAAATCTGCGCGGCATCTCGCACCCAGACCGGCAGCGTTGTGGGATTATCGATCACCACATCCCATTGCCGATTTCGCAGTGCATCTAGCTGACCGTTGCGGTCGCCGACCAGCTGCTCGGCTTCCTGTGGCGACTCCCCAGGATGCGTCTTGCCACGGTTAAACGTGGTAACCTTGTGGCCGCGGCTCAGCGCGTAGCGAACCTGATATGGCCCAGTGAACCCGGTGCCGCCAAGAATGAGAATGCGGAGAGGCTTCACGGATTTCTCAGCGCACAGTGTTATGGATCCTGCGCTTAATGCAAAAGCGGTTCCAGCAGTGGTTTTGATAAAACGGCGGCGCTTCATACTGGCATATACCTGTTGTAGGGCGTCTGTGCCAGACGCCATTGGCGTTTCACAGAAACGCCCTACAATGCAAATGATGACGCGACGTGAAGCAACACGATTGATTGGCGCGACGGCGGGGGGCTTGCTTTTGCCAGTCGGTGAGTTGCGTGCGCAGGCGAAAACCAAATCATTAGCGATGCTGACGCGCACAATTCCTTCATCGGGCGAAAAGCTCCCGGTGATTGGCCTGGGAACCTGGCAGGCGTTTGACGTTGATCTTACATCGGAAACTCGAAGGCAGCTCGAGGAAGTGCTCGCACTTTTTGTGAAGCTTGGGGGGCGCGTAATCGATACGTCGCCGATGTATGGTCGCGCGGAAGATGTGATTGGTGAGCTGACGACCGAGCTCGGAATTCGAGATAAACTTTTTCTCGCTACGAAAGTTTGGACACGCGGCAAGGAGAACGGAATTAGATCGATGGAACGCTCGATGACGCTTTTGCGAGCGGGGCGAATCGATCTGATGCAAGTTCACAATCTCGTCGATGTCCAGACGCAACTGGCAACATTGCGTGAATGGAAGGCGCAGGGGCGCATCCGTTACTTTGGGATCACGCACTATGAAGCGGGCGCCTTTGCGGACGTGGAAAAAATCATGCGAAGCGAAAAGCTCGACTTTGTGCAGATCAACTATTCGCTCATGGAACGCGACGCTGAGGAACGCGTTTTGCCCCTCGCGCACGACCGCGGCATTGCTGTTATCATCAATCGGCCGTTTGGCGGTGGCGATCTCTTCAGTCGAACTCGCGCAAAGCCGTTGCCGGATTGGGCCGCTGAATTTGATTGTCATTCCTGGGCGCAATTTTTCCTGAAATGGATCGTAGCCAATTCTGCTGTCACTTGTGCCATTCCAGCGACCGACAAGCCAAGCCACCTCGAGGATAATATGGGGGGAGCAATCGGGCGGCTTCCCGAGGCGAAAACGCGCCAACGAATGGTCGAATTAGTCTCATCGCTGTAGCGGTCACCGGTCAAAAATCGCCTCTCAAACTGCGTTTTTTGCGGACCTGTGCGCATTGACTAATTGTCAACCGAAAAAATTTACGTTTTCTGAAAAAAATCAGTTGCAGGAGCAGTCGATCTCATCGATAGGACGCGCGCTTTATGCGAAAAATAACCCCCTATCTAATTCTCGGCCTTTGTGGCATAACGTTTTCTCCGCGTCCGGCCGCGGCGCTTAATTTTTCGGCGCCCAAACCCAAATTTGGGTTCACGGATGCTGCTGGTAAAAAGCAGTCGATCGACATCGTGGACAAATATTATCCAAAGAAAATTGTTCAGCCGTTCGGCAATGATTCGAAAATCGATCCGAAGCTCCGCCGGGCGGCGACCATCGCGGAGGAACGCGCCCGAGCACATTCTCTTTCGAAATGCTGGCACTACGTGAAGGAAGCTCTTGTTGCGGCAGGCGTCGTTAAATCCCGCCCCCAAACGGCCCTCGCAAAGCAAGCCGGCCAGGAACTGGTGAATAATTACGGGTTCAAGAAACTCCCGGTGACCGATCCGTACCAGGCGCCAGTTGGCGCAGTTTTGGTCTATGACGCCAAACGTGCTGCCGGGCATGTCGAGATCCGAACTGAGAACGGTTTCGCGAGCGATTTCCGCTCCAAGACGCCATCTCGCCGTCCGCTGTTAGGGATCTTCGCCAAAAGTTAGACCGCTCATTCGAGCGATCCTGGGCACCTGAAAGAATCAATTCCGGCTGGCAATTTGTTCAGCTGGCGTGGATTCTTTGGCGATGGTTCAGTCGGTGCGCATCGCCATGTGGTCGGGCCCCCGAAATATCTCGACGGCCATGATGCGAGCGTGGGGTAATCGCGCTGATACTTTCGTCATCGACGAGCCGTTTTACGCTTTTTACTTAAGCGCAACCGGCAAAGAGCATCCTGGCGCGGATGAAGTAATTGCTTCTGGCGAGACCGATTGGCGAAAAGTTATCGCGCAACTGACCGGTCCGATCCCGAACGGCAAACGGATCTTTTTCCAGAAACAAATGGCGCATCATCTCTCGCGGGAAGTGGATCGCGAATGGCTCGGCGAAGTCACAAATTGCTTTCTTATTCGCGACCCACGCGAGGTAATTGCTTCGTACATCAAAAAGCGAGAGGACCCATCGCTGCCGGAGCTGGGCTTTATGCAGCAAGCAGAGATCTTTGATTTCGTGCGCGCTCGCACGAATTCGATTCCGCCGGTCGTGGATGCAAAAGACGTGCTGGATGAACCCGAACGGATTTTGCGCCTGCTTTGTGAGGCAGTCGGCGTCGAGTTTAGCGACTCAATGCTTTCTTGGCCGCCTGGATTGCGTGAGACTGATGGCATCTGGGCCAGCCATTGGTACGGTGAAGTCGCAAAGACGACGTCGTTTCAGCCATATCGTCCGAGCCATGCCAAAGTCCCCGCGCATTTACGGGAGATTCATGATCGCTGTCGCGAGTATTACGAGAGGCTTTACAAACATCGATTGCACTGAAAACGTGTCATCCCGAGTCGCGAAGACGACGGGGACCTAGCAATCGAAGCCCCGAGCGTTTGGCGGCTAAAGTATGCGATCCAGTAATGGCGTGAACCTATCGCAACGTGATTTGTGTGATCCTTGGCGCAATGAGAGGCTCCTCGCTCCGCTCGGAATGACAGCGTAAAAAATGCTTCAGCAATTTAACGAAAAGAATCGCAATTTGATCGTTAATATCAACGGTCAGCTTCTGCATCGCGATAAGGCCGGGATCAGTCCGTTTGATTCCGCCGTCCAAGGCGGGGATGCAGTGTGGGAAGGATTGCGATTGTACAATGGCCGCATTTTCAAGCTCAATGAGCATCTCGATCGGCTGGAGCGTTCCGCTCGCGCGTTGTCATTTGCCGGAATTCCGCCCCGCGAAAAAATCATTGAGGAGATCAAACGCACGCTTACGGCAAACAAGATGAGCGACGGCGTGCATGTCCGCCTTACACTTACCCGCGGTGTAAAGGTTACCTCCGGAATGGATCCACGTTTGAATCAGAGCGAGCCGACGTTGATCGTTCTCGCGGAGCACAAGGCGCCAGTTTACTCGAA
>JBKPLM010000036.1:0-10746 GCA_046731655.1 Verrucomicrobiota bacterium
CCGTGCACCTCGCCGCCGCCACCATTCGGATCATACGTTTCGCCGCCAAAAACAAAGAGCTCCCCGTTAACCGTCGCCACGCCGATGCCCGCACGCGGAGTCGGCATCGGAGCCTGAGGCGCCCAGGTATTGGTTTGCGAATCATAAACCTCGTTCGCGTCGAATGCTATCGTACGCCGTCGCCCACCGATGACATAAAACTTGCCGTCGATAAAAGCGCCGCCGCAGTGATTTCGCCCAACCCTCATCGGTTGCAAAGCGCTCCAGGTGTTTGCGACTGGATCATAAACTTCGACTTGGTTCTGCATTACGTTGCCGACGCCGCCGTTGGCGCCTCCGGCAACATAGATTTTGTCGTTAAATACGCCAACAGCAGGAGTTAGGGCGTGGAAAAAAAGCATTGACGCAACAGGTGACCAGGAATCATTCAGCTCGTCGTAAACGAACGTCTCCGTCGAAGGTCCACCAAAGCTATAGAGCTTACCGGCTGCGACCGCCGCGCTGTTGTGGTGCAAGGCACGCGGAATCGGATGCGCCGAAGTCCACGTGTTCGTGGTAGGATCGTAAACTTCAACTATGTTTGTCGGCGTGCCGGAGATGTCATAGCCGCCGATCGCATAAATCTTGCCGTTCAAGACAGCGGTAGCGAGTTCTTGGCGGGCAGTGGGCATAGGCGCCAGGGTTTGCCAAATGCCGCCGACCTGGGCCGCAGCGCCAGTCACGAACGTGAGCCAAAAGAACAAGGTCAAGATAGAGGATGTCTTTTTCATTCGAGTTTTCAATGTGTGCATCTTCGGTGGGGACCAGAGCTGCTCACTACCTTCCTACAGGAAAGCGAACGCACAGTTCCCAAAAAAATCTTCGACGGCAGGCTTGTTATGGGGCTGTATCGCCGGCAGATGAAGGCGATCAGCTATCTCGCAAGATCGAGAAGCTACTCGGCGTAGCTGCGACGACGCGCAATTGGTTTCTTCGCGACGAGCGAAGTGCCTTAACCTCCTAAGCTCTGGTTTTCACGCCTCTACCATCTAGTTCCCGCAAGAATCTCCCGCGGACGCACAATTCGGAAAATCATTTGCCGTCGCATCAACAAACCTGTTACTGGGCTATCTCATACCGAACCTTGACGAGCGGTGTCAGGCCATTCCCTTTTCGCGCGAATATCTCGTTGTCCCACGCCTCACTTCCATGCGGCGTTACTCGCGACACATAATCTGCTGTTCTTCCGTCGGACTCTATCTCCTGGAATTCATGGATCAGTTTGCCCTCTTCCATTTTCACCGTGCCTTTGGTGAGACTTCCTTTTGCGTCTACATACCAAAAAGCGATGACGTGCTGCTGAGGGTCCCAGACGTAAAGCCCATCAATGTAAGGACTCGTCTTCCCATCGGTGACAAGTTCGTTGCTGATGCGAATGGTCTGATGGTTTTGCGTCCAGGTAAATCGCGCGTGGATCTTTTTCTTCTTCCCTTCAGGTGAATCGGGCAGCTTGGCGTCCCATTCATGCGCCGTCAGGAAAGCGATCGGTTCCAGTGCTGCCGCTGACGGCGTGGAGGTTTGCGCGTCAGCGCACAGAATGGCGACCGTGAACGCTCCGGTCAACCCAACCACCTTAAAAATTTGCATCTGTTTCATCGATCGCATCCTGCCAGACTGCGCCATGGAAGGATTGTAGAAAATTGACATTTGTTTGCCCGCGACCGCGGACTATTCGATTTCGACATAATTCAGAAAGAGCCCGCGCTTCGTCAGATAGTTGGCCGGCGTCAATCCGCTGAATGCGCGAAATTCATGGATCAAATGTGCTTGATCGTGGTAGCCGCACGTTGCCGCGGTGCTGGCCCAGTCGACTTCTGCTTTTTGGCCAACGAATCGAATTACGCGTTGAAAGGCGCAGAGCCGGGCAAACACCTTGGGCGTCAATCCAACGCAGCGATCGAATTCGCGCAGCAAATGTTTGTGACTGATCCCGATTATGTCCGCAATCTTGCCAATCCGCACCGAATCCAATCCGCTGTGGATCATCTGCAGGGCGTGAGTGACTGAGCGGGTCGGACGCGTTCGAGAGCGCGCACGGCAGATAAGCCAACCCTCCAACAGATCAAACCGCGAATCATCATCCGGAGCTTCGCTTAGCTGGTCCCGCAAATTCTCAATCTCACGGCCGACGATTGTTTCCAACTCCAGCACTTGACCAGTAAATTCGCGCAGCGGAATTCCGAGAAACGGCCACGCGCCTCCCGCTCGTAGCCGAACGCCGATCAAATGCACGTAACCGATTTCATCAATCACGATGGGGGAGAGGCGCTCACCCGAGATCCAGCTATGTCGAAAAACCGTATGCGTTGTCAGATCATTCTGCGCGCAAAGGTTCTGCGGATCTCCGAGGTTGACAATCAACTCCATCGCGCCGTCTGGCAAAATCATGTTGCGCCAGCGGGCGGGCAAATAACCGCGCACCATCCAGAGATATTCGACGTGCGCCGCCAGCACCGGCGAGACCGGTCGGAGACGATGACTCAACACAGACCTAGGGTGGTGCATCGCCCTTCCCATCGTCAAGTGAAAGGGAGGCGAAAAGCGCGTTGAGGCCGGCTCGGACTCAACGCCCGGTCTTTTCCTCAATGTGTTCCGGGTATCGGGCTCCTTGCACAAAGATTTTTGATGCAGCGCTTTCAATGTCGCGGAGATCTTCTGGCGTAAGTTCTATTGATGCCGCTCCGATGTTCTCCTCCAAGCGATGCAGCTTCGTAGTTCCCGGGATCGGAACAATCCACGATTTCTGGGCAAGCAACCATGCGAGTGCGATCTGAGCAGGTGTCGCCTTCTTCTGTTTTGCGATTTCGCCTAACAAATCAACCAACGCTTGATTGGCTTTTCGAGCTTCTGGGGTAAAGCGCGGAAGGATGTTACGAAAATCTGAACTGTCGAACGTCGTATGTTCGTTTATCTTCCCAGTGAGAAAGCCTCTGCCTAACGGACTGTACGGGACGAAGCCAATTCCAAGTTCCTCAAGTGCGGGTAAAACTTCCTCTTCGGATTTCCTCCACCACAATGAGTATTCGTTCTGGACCGCAGTGACCGGCTGGACTGCGTGTGCCCGACGGATCGTTTGCATCCCCGGCTCGGACAGGCCGAAGTGCTTCACTTTTCCTTCGTCAATCAACTCCTTCACCGCTCCGGCCACGTCTTCGATTGGCACCCGTGGGTCAACGCGATGTTGATAGAACAGATCGATAACATCAGTTCTAAGTCGTTTCAGCGAAGCTTCAGCAACTTCTTTGATGTGTTCCGGCCGGCTATCCAGCTCACTCCACCTCGATTGATCGCCAGAGGCAGGCTTGAAGCCAAATTTCGTAGCTATCACGACCTGGTCGCGGAACGGAGCGAGGGCTTCGCCAACCAGCTCCTCGTTTGTGAACGGTCCGTAGACTTCAGCTGTGTCGAAAAATGTCACACCAAGTTCAACGGCTTCCTGCAGCAGCGAGGCCATCTCCTGTTTGTCTTTAGGCGGACCGTAACCAAAGCTCATTCCCATGCAGCCCAGCCCAATCGCCGAGACTTCCAAGTTGGTTTTTCCAAGTTTGCGCTTTTTCATTTTCTTCTTAGTCGTTTTCTAAAGTGTCATTCTGAGTGAAGCGAAGAACCCCGAATCGTTTGCGTATCGGGTTCGCCGCGACAAAGACAGAGATATTTCGCGGAGTCTATCCTGAGCGAAGTCGAAGGGCTCAACATGACAGACATTTACGAGATGTGTTCGCGCCGTATTGCGCTGATCACTCCGACTTCAGAGAAGCCATATCGATGGAGAAACGGTACTTCACATCCGACTTGAGCAATCGCTCGTAGGCTTCGTTGACTTTCTGAATCGGAATGACTTCGACGTCAGCGGTGATGTCATTAGCGCCGCAAAAGTCCAGCATCTCCTGCGTTTCAGCGATACCCCCAATCATTGAGCCGGAGAGATTATGCCGCCCCATGATGAGGCCGAATGCTGGAACCGCGAGAGGCTCCGCGGGAGCGCCGACCATTGTAAGATTGCCGTCCACGCCGAGTAAACTGATGTAGGCATTGATGTCGTGATTCGCTGAAACCGTGTCGATGATGAAGTCGAAGCTGCTGGCGTGCTTTTTCATCTCGTCGGCATTGCGGGAGACAACGGTTTCGTCGGCGCCGAGGCGCTGCGCATCGTCTTTCTTGTGAGGCGAAGTAGTAAAAACAACGACGTGGGCGCCGAACGCGTGGCCAAATTTTACCGCCATGTGGCCGAGCCCGCCGAGACCGACCACACCAACTTTCTTGCCTTTGCCCACGCCGTGGTGGCGCATTGGCGAGTATGTGGTGATGCCGGCACAGAGCAGCGGAGCAGCTCCAGCAAGATCAAGATTGGACGGGATGCGCAGGACGAAACGTTCATCGACTACAATGCTTTCGGAGTAGCCGCCATAGGTAAAACCTCCGAGGTGCTTGTCCGGCGAGTTGAAGGTGAGGATCATGTTCGGGCAGAACTGTTCAAGGCCGGCTTTGCAGTGCGCGCATGTGCCATCCGAGTCGACCATGCAACCGACTGCTACGAGATCCCCTGCTTTGTACTTGGTAACCGCCGAGCCGACCTTCGTTACACGCCCGACAATCTCATGGCCGGGGACGATTGGGTAATTCGTGGCCATGAATTCGCTCCACTCGTTGCGGACCGAATGAAGATCGGAGTGGCAGATCCCGCAGAAAAGGATCTCGATCTGCACATCGCGATCAGTCGGATCGCGCCGTTGGATTTTGGTTGAAGAAAGCGGCGATGTTTCACTGGCAGCGGAATAGGCTTTGGCGTTGTACGTAGTTGGATGCATGGTCGGTCTTATCTCCTTTTAACAAAAATCGAATCGATCGTTTTCACACGCTCTATTTATCGATCACGATCAAGTCGCGGTCACTGCGCGTGTGTGGGATTTTGTGGTACCACGTTCGAGTTAATCCTGATTCCCTCCTTAAGATGAGAATCGAAGTGCAATCTACCGTCGCGCCTGGTTATTGGACTTTCCGATCGGGTCTCGGAGTGCTATTCGTGCCGTGATCCGTTAAGTTCGCGCCGTTTTCGCGACTGCTTACGACATTCTTTTGGAAGGACGCCTCTTCAAGCGCCCGGTCTGATATAATCTCGGGGAGTCGTCATGGGTAACCTCAAGATAAACTGGCGCAGGGCGGCCCTCCTTTTCGGCGGTTGGACGCTGGTTGGCCTGATCTTCGCTTTTGTATCTTATGCTTCGGCAATTAGTGGAAATGCCCGACGATTCGGATTTTCCGACGCGCTTGGGATGAATCTAATTTACTTTTATGTTTGGGGATTTTTTTCGCTCCTCATTTTTCGCTTTAGCCGTCGATTCCCCATCGAATTCCGACCGATCAAAGTTCGTAATCTGTTGTTTCATTTTCCGGCGTTGCTGCTATTCGCAGGCGTTCATTCGGTAATTCATCTTGCCATATTTTGGTCCTTCACGTCGCGTCCCAAGCGAGAGTTCCCTTCACTTTCTGACTTCTACCGGGTATATTTTGGGCTCGAATTCTATACGGATCTGATCATCGCAGCTCTGATCATCGCCGCGGCGCATGCTCTGCTCTATTATCAAGACCTTCGGGCGAGCCAATTGGAGCAAGCATCTCTCAAAACGCAACTTGCCCAAGCCCAGTTCAGAGCCCTGAAGATGCAGCTTCATCCGCATTTTCTGTTCAACACGCTCCACTCGATCTCATCGCTCGTGCTGGAGGACCCGCCAAAAGCAAACAGCATGATCGCACGGCTCGGCGATTTTCTTCGATTAACCCTTGAGAGTTTTGACCAGCAGCTGGTCACCCTCAAAGAAGAAACTGAATTCCTTCGCTGTTATTTCGAGATCGAACAAGTCCGCTTTGGAGACCGGCTAACAGTAACTTTTGAAATCGAACCCGTGACTCTATCGGCCCGAGTACCCCATCTTATCCTGCAACCTGTGGTGGAGAATGCGGTCCAACATGCGATTGCACCGCGCGCGACGCGAGGTCATATCAACATTGAAGCAAAGCGCCATAACAGCTCCCTCCGGCTCGAAGTAAAAGATAACGGGCCAGGAATAGCCTCGAACGGCGATTTGCTTGGAAAAGAGGGAGTAGGTTTGAGCAACGTGCGCGCGCGATTGAACCAGCTCTATGGGCCAGATTTTCGGCTTGAACTTACCAACCGCAAAGATGGAGGACTCGCCGTCCTCATGGAAATTCCCTTCCAGCAAGAGGCGGATTTTGAGTCAAGCGGCAACAGATATGAAGAATGCGCCGATTAGAGCCGTGATCGCGGATGACGAAGCGCTCGCGCGCAAATTTATCCGTCGAATGTTAAAAGACGATCATGACGTCGAAATCGTTGGTGAATGCAGTAACGGCAAACAGGCCGTGGCGATGATCAGGAAACAGAACCCCGACGTTGTTTTCCTCGATGTGCAAATGCCGGAGATGGACGGGTTCGCTGTCCTTGAATCGATCAGGGCTGAGCAGTTGCCGGAAATTATCTTTGCGACAGCCTACGAACAATACGCCATTCGGGCGTTCGAGCTTCACGCGCTCGACTATCTCTTAAAGCCTTTCGATCAGGCGCGATTCAAGGACGCGATCAAACATGCGAAAGAGCGGGTTCGTTCCGAACGCCAGAACGAGGGGCACACGCAAATAAGCGCCCTGCTGGAGAGCATCAAGAAGAAGCCGCAATATCTCGATCGCCTTATGATCAAGGCGGGCGGGCGAATCACCTTCCTCGGCACTGACGAAATTAATTGGATCGAAGCTGACGATAAATATGTGCACCTTCATACGGGCAAAATCAGTCCGATGGTGCGACAGACCCTGAGTGCGATGGAGACACAGCTCGATCCGAGAAAATTCAGGCGGATCCATCGCTCGGCCATTGTCAACGTCGAACGAATTAAAGAACTGCAACCGATGTTTAGCGGAGAGCACTCAATACTTTTGCAAGACGGGACAAAGCTCACTCTCAGTCGAAATTACAAGGACAAATTATTCGAGCTTCTGGGCAAACCGCTTTAGCTGGCGCTAGTCGTGCCCTGATCCGGTAAGTTCGCGACATTTCCGCGACCGCTCACGACATTCTTGTCGTTAAAACTAAAGTCGCGTGTTCTTACTTGGGAGCAGAAACAAACCGCAGTCGATGAATTCTATGGCTCCTAAATTGATTACAAAAGCAATCGTGATCGCGCTGTCATGCGCAAGCGCAACTGCAAACGAAAACGTCCGCGACCAGGTGGGCGGAATCATTTCCAACATTCGACGAGCCGACTATGAAGGCGATCGGGCCGCAATGCAGAGCGGCTACAACGACTTAGAACCTTTTTTGGAAGATCAAAAACTCGCGTCGCGCATCCGGTACTGGCGCGGCTTTGCTCAGTGGAGGCGAGCCATCAACGGCTTCAACGATTCTGTCGATCCAAAGGAGTTAGAACAAAGCCTCAAGACCGCGCTCGACGAATTCAAAATCGCGATGGAGAATGATCCTACATTTGTCGACGCCAAAGTCGGGATGACTTCGTGTTTGGGTTACTTGGCTTTCATGAATCGGCAAGACCAGGCGCGCGCGAAAGAATTAGTTGGCCAGATCATGCCGTTGGTGAAGGAAGCGACTGATGTGGCGCCCGATAATCCACGACTGATCTGGGTGCGCGGTCCCATTCTTTGGAATACTCCGCCTGAGCGCGGCGGTGGCCAGGAGAAGGCCATCGAAAATTATCAGCGTGGACTGGAACTCTGTTCGAGAATTAAAGCGAGCGATGATCCGCTTGAGCCGTCATGGGGCAAACCGGAACTAATGATGAGTCTGGCCTATTCCTATCTGAACATGACGCCCGGTGATGTTAATTCCGCCGAACGCTATGCGCGGGACGCACTCGAAATTGTTCCGTACTGGCATTACGTGCGCGACATCCTGCTGCCGCAGATCCTGGCCGCTAAGGCAAAAGCGCAATAACTCGTCCACGCAGGATGAAAACTCCGAATCCCGTTGATCTCCTATTCGCGGACATGGACAAGCTGAGTCCAGGAGACGACAGCATTACTCTGTATGTTTTGCGCTCTCTGCCGCAACACCGGTTTAGAGTCATTGTTGACGCGGGTTGCGGCGCGGGACGTCAAACCATGGTGCTAGCGAGGGAGCTTCGGACACGAATTCACGCGGTTGATTCGTATGAGCCATTCCTGAATCGCCTGAAACAGCGTGCCAAAGAAAAAGGCCTCGCTCATCTGATGCAGATCCATTGCATAGACATGAAAGACATTCCGACCGTCTTTCCAACAGTCGATCTGCTTTGGGCAGAGGGCGCAGCCTACAACATCGGTTTTGCCAATGCATTGACCACCTGGGCAAAGGCGATCAAACCGAATGGTTTCGCAGTCATCAGTGAATTGTGCTGGCTCCGCGAACAAATTCCAGACTCGGTGCGGAAGTTCTTCCGCTCCGGCTATCCGGAAATGCAATCCGTTCCGCAAAACATCGCGATAGCAGAAGAAGCGGGTTACAAAATATTCAATACCTACAAGCTTCCTCACGAAGCATGGATGAAAGATTATTATGATGTTCTGGAACCACGTGCGAAATCGCTCGTGAATCATTCGGATGTTGCCGTCAGGGATTTCGCCATCGAGACGCTCAAAGAAATCGAGACATTTAAAATTTCAGAGGATAGCTATGGATATGTTTTCTATGTTCTCCAACGATCAACCTGAGACCCAACGAAACCGTCGCTTGAGAATCCAAACTTTCTCGGTCTTCGCACAGCCATCGCCTATTCGCATCGCAGCGCCACAATGGGATCGATGTTCATCGCGCGGCGTGCCGCAATTCCACACGCGACCAATGAAATAACGGACAAGATCAGACCCACGAC
The DNA here is from genome assembly GCA_046731655.1 of Verrucomicrobiota bacterium. Lineage (GTDB taxonomy): Bacteria > Verrucomicrobiota > Verrucomicrobiia > Chthoniobacterales > UBA10450 > Udaeobacter. The sequence continues at coordinate 8,919 of JBKPLM010000036.1, forward strand.
AGCGAAATTAAATGGATCACGCTCGTTCACACCGTACATCTGACTAGCGATGAGTTTCGCCAATACCAGCGCCATTGCGAAGCCCGCCATTATCCCGCCGGCGACAAGCACTGCGCCTTCTTTGAAAATCATCCCGAGGATCGTCCCGCGCGTTGCCCCGAGCGCGAGACGCACGGCGATCTCGCGGTGTCGCTGTTGAATTCCATAGGAGATGACGGCGTACAGTCCGGCCGCCGCGAGAAAAAGCGCCGCTGCTGCAAATGAACCGACCAGCAGCAGACTAAACCGCCGGGCGGCGAGCGCAGCGGCCACGGCCTCGCTCATCGGCCGAACGGTCCCAACGGCGACGTTCGGATCTACCTTCTGAATGGTATCGCGGAGAAGTTGTTCCAATCGCGTTGCTCCGTCGGAAGTCTTGAGGACCCAATAGGCACTGTTTCGCAGCCATGGCACTCCATCTTTTGGCATCTGCCGAAGCGGCAGATAAATGTCGGCTTTCGCCGGGGTCTCCAAATTGGTTTGTTTTACCGGGCCGACGATTCCAACGATCTCGATCTGGCGAGGATCGCCGTCAGTATCCTCAACGAGGATCCGCTGCCCGATAGGCGAACGATCGGGAAAATAATTTTTCGCCAGATTCGTGCTAACAATCGCGACCGGCGGATGCTCGGTGTTGTCCGATTCCGTGAAACTGCGGCCATCGAGCAATGGGATACCCATCGTCTGGAAGTAGTCTGGCGTGACAAGGCGGTAATTAGTTGATGGTGTGTCCTCTGCCTTGGCAGGCGGTCGGTCGGGCCGAGTGAAAGGAACAAACGAAATACTCTTCGGAGCAAGCGGCAGGATCGAGATGACTGCGTCACTTTTGATTCCAGTGATCGCCGACGCGTGCGAATGCAATTGGTCATAGAAGTGTACGATAGCCGCGACGTTGTCATACCCGGTTTGCGGCAGCGAAAACCGGATTGTCTTTACATTATTGGAATCGAATCCGGGTTGTTCGCTGCTCAACCGCACGAAGCTTCGTAAGAGCAGGCCAGCGTTCGCGAGCAAAACCAGAGCGAGCCCAATCTGTCCGGACACCAGCCAGGTGCGCAGCCGCGACTGCAACCCTCCACCCGTTGATCCGCGGCCGCCCGAAACAAGCGCATCGCGCAGGTCCGATCGGGAAAGCAGCCACGCGGGCGCAAATCCACACGCAAGCGCGGCGACAAATATAAGAGCGCCGGCAAATAGCAGGACCGTCCAATCGATTGAGAAACTTTCGATCCGCGGCAGATCCGTCGGGACCAAGCGTAGCAACGCCTTCTGGCCCCAGACTTCGACCAACACACCTAACGAGCCGCCTGCCAATGCGAGAATAAAACTTTCCGTCAGGAGCAATCGCGTCAACTGACCTCGCGTGGCGCCCAATGCCGAGCGCACTGCCAGTTCGCGTTGTCGCGCCGCAGCCCGCGAGAGAGAAATTCCGGCCAGATTAACGCAGCCGACCAGAAGCACGCCACCGGCTGCACAGAAGATCGTGAGCAAAACAGATTTGATATTCGCCACGATCTCTTCCGTCAGCGGAATCAACGTTACTCCGATTTTGCCGGTGTACATGCCCGGGTATTGCCGGAGCAGATTTTGCCGGATTGCTTCAAGCTCGGCGTGGGCCTGTTGTGCCGTCACGTGCGGTTTTAACCGGCCGACCATGCGCAGGAAGTTGACCGAATTGCGGACGTTGCGGCGCGGATCGGCATCTGGTTGCAGCGGCACCACCACTTCGGTGTCGAGATTCGGCAGAGCAAAGCTCGCCGGCAGGACGCCGACAATCTCGCGCGTCTCT
>JBKPLM010000037.1:0-13049 GCA_046731655.1 Verrucomicrobiota bacterium
TCGCTGGACAGGAGGAAGGCAACGCCAGATTGATCGTCGAGACGAATTCGGGCGTGATCGCAAATTCGCCGCGAGACGTCATCGCGCAGGTGCAACGCGCGTTCGCTGACGACGCAAAACAATGGCGCGAATGGTCTGCGAATATCAATAAGCTCAGTAGGCCGCGTGCTGCGCTCGATATCGCGGAATTCTTATTGTCGTTGTAGTTCTGCCAAACCACGAAAAGACACATAATTAGTGTTCATTCGTGGTCAGAGAACCAGATTTCCTCGCCACCAACGAGCGTTCGCACGACCTTCAGTTCGGGCGAGAGAACAACCAAATCTGCATCTGCGCCCACCTCGAGGCGCCCTTTGGCTTCAAGGCCGATACCACGCGCCGGATTTTCCGTGGCCATCGTGATCGCTTCGTGCAGCGGGACGTTTACTTTCATGACCATCACGCGCACAAGGTCGATCATGCGCGAGGCGCTACCGGCAAGCGCCGAGCGGTCTGCAAGCAAAGAAACACCGTCTTCCACGATGCAATCCCTCCCAAAAAGCGAGAACTGCGATCCGTCTGGCAATCCAGCGCCGGCGATTGCATCGGTCACAAGACAAATCCCACGCGGTCCTTTTGCGCGATACAACATTTTCATCAGCGTCACGGCAACGTGGTGGCTGTCAGCGATCAGTTCGCAACTGATCTGCGGCTCGCTTAACGCAAACTCGAGTAAACCGCCAACACGATAAATGCCGCGGCGACGCGCGCTCGACATGCAGTTGAAAGTGTGGGTGACACTGCGCATACCACGCGCGAAACCTTCTCGCGCTTCCTCGTCCCATGCATCGCTGTGGCCTCCACTGACGCTAATCTCGTGTGAATGAAAATTCTCGATCGCCTCAAGCGCTCCCGGCAGCTCGGGCGCGATCGTGATTCGTTTGACTACGTCTGCATAGTCGAGCAGTTGCTGGACTGAAGCTCGCGACGGGCTTTGAATGAATTCAGAAGGTTGCGCACCGCATTTGGCCTTCGAGATAAATGGGCCTTCGACATGAACGCCAGCGATCTGATTGGCAAGGGCGGTCCGGTGCATGCAATCACGGACAGCGTTTAAAACATCGGCAATGCGATCGAGCGGCGCGGTCGCCGTTGTCAGCAATAGCGAAGTCGTGCCGCCGCCGGCATGATAATTGCAGATGGCTTGAAACGGTTCCGCAGAGGCTTCCATCGTGTCGCGGCCCAGCGCGCCGTGGACGTGAAGATCAATGAAGCCAGGCGCGAGATAATTTCCGCGAAGATCAACAACCTCGTTTGCGCGGGCATGGGTCTGCTCCCGGATCGCAGCGATTTTTCCGTTTTCAACAACGAGTTCAAGGCCATCACGAATTCCATCGGGAAAAATCAAACGCCCGTTATGGAAAATCATATTCAATTGCCCCGTCGCCAAAGTTCAACTCTCACGAAGGCAGGATAAAAAAATAGGTCGCAAATCACGCAGATGGACGCGAAAACATTCCGAAGATAAGACAATCATTCGCGTTAATCCGCGTCATTCGCGGGTAAATCTGCTTTCTCTCTACGGACTCAGCAATCCCGCGTACCAACGCAGAAAAGTATCGCCAAAAAACATCCAGCTTAACGCACCAAAGGCCAGATAGGGTCCAAACGGCAGCTTGGCTGACCAGACCCTTTTTCCGACGACCAGCGTGATCAGGCCAACAATCGAACCGAGGAGCGATCCGGCGAAAAGACTAAATAACACCGCGCGCCATCCCAGAAACGCGCCAATCGCAGCGAGAAACTTCAAGTCACCGCGGCCCATGGCTTCGCGGGGAATCACCAGTTCGCGCGCTACACCGGAAATCTGCGCGATATCATCGAGCATGAACCCGTTGCCTTCGGCCGTGACGCGATCGTAACGAAAGTCCAGGGTCACGTTCGAATATGTGTGATGGTCGATTCTGGCCTCATTGCACTGAAGCAATAATCGGTCTTTTTCCCGGGCAAAATAGTCGCTCCACAAACTTTCTTCGGTTCCTACCACAAGATCGGCGTCATCTCCGCGTTTCGTCCAGGTAAACGGTGTGGGAGCGTCGAATTCAATCCGTTTTCTTCCAAAAGCGATTTTGCCAGCTTCGAGAACAATCAGCAGGATTACGTAGCCGAGAGCTGCGGCCAGCAGAGAACGAACGCATGCGGCAAGCCGTGAATCCGCTTCCATCAAAGCCGGCACCGCCACACTGCAAGCGATCCCTGCAACAATTCCGCCAATCGTAATGCAATCTGGAATGATGAAATGTTCGAGATCGATAAATGTTCCAACGATCAGGAGCGAAACAAAAATCCAGTACGCAATCGCCATTTGCCACGGAAAGCTCTGCCAAGTCGCCAGGAAAAGCAGCGCCGTGATCATTTCGACTGCGAAATAGCGGAAGGCGATTTTCGCGCCGCAATTTGCGCAACGCCCGCCGAGCAAAATCCAGCTGACCAACGGCAAATTCTGATGCCAGAGAATCGGTTGTTTGCAGGCCGGGCAAAAAGACCGACGCGGCTTGTTAATGGAAAGATCGGCAGGCCAGCGATAAATGCAGACGTTCAAGAACGACCCGACCGCCGCGCCGAGAACAAAAGCAAACGCGCGGAATAGAAACTCGTAAACTTGATGGTCCACGCGCGATCAGATATTACCGCTCGTCTCGGAATTGCAACCCCGAGCGCGAGATGATTTTACAGGAGGCAATGAAACATTAGGATTCGCCAAACAGGCCAAGGTTGAGACCGAAAAAAGGCGGACGTCTGACTCGTAATCTTTGACGGTGTTTCGCGTGCTGCGGACAAAACTTCCGTTGCGACAATCCTTTTCGTTCTGTTCGTTTCGTTTTACTTCCGCTGTTTACCTCGTCCGCGGCGTCCGCGTAATCCTATCAGCTATCAGCTAAAGCGCAGCGTTCTTTCTTCCGGTCACTCTTTTCGCCATCGGTGAGTGCTCGCCAGATCGCCTTCGCCGACACTAAGGCGCGTATAAGCCAAGGAAGGACGAGGAGAGACAATATGGTGTCGCTTAAATGTATCCCGGCGGCAGTGGCCGTATTTTCGACTGATGTATTGGCGAGGAGTGCTCCGGCACCAATGGCCGCGTTAAAACTGCCTCCTGTGTTTCTCGAGAGCGAAAACAAGCCAATCGCTGTGTTGTAACTGCTCACGGTAGGGCTCAAGAGGGCGGCGCACGCTTCCGCAGTGTTGCGACCGACATAGCCATCGTCGGGTGCCAGGACGATCGCTTGCGCCCGTTGGGGAAGGCCAAAAGAGAGACAGAACAGAATCATAGCGTATACAATATTTCGATTTTTCATGCGCTGGTTTCGTTTCATTGTCTTGGGCTTTCGTTGATTTGGGTCTTCACTCAGGTACTGCAGCAAATCTGGCGCGACATAACGCGAAAAGTTTTCTTAAGGAGCCCGCCCTTCGTTCATCTCGGCGACATTCGTGGCAGGCCGCGGATTACCCGGATGTCGCGACTAGAGAGCCAAAGTTTTCAGCAAATCATGCAGAGGGGTTCCCTGAGCATGGCAAAGCCCGTGAGTGATTTCCTACGGAATGCGGACCGGGGATGTTCGCTTTGGCTTCAGGCCCTGTTCCCTGCAAGGCGGCAACGGGTGCTGTTAGGCTTCCGCTGGAATTCTTTCTACTCGGCTCACTTCGCGTGATTGGCACGCTTTGGATTCGCCGACGGTCGCGAAAGCCGTCGTCCTTTTGGCCGACGTCCTTCTCAGTTATTCACCTTAACTTTAACAAATAGGTCGACTTGGTCGTGCTGTCTCTGGCGTTTTGTCCGAAAGCGTTTGAAAACCTGGATCGCCGTTCACCAAATCGAACATGGAATCAACTCGAATCGACGGAGCGTCGATATTGTCCTGATCAAGGTACTCGCGCTTAAGGTAATCGATCGCCTTCGCTTTGTCGCCTAATCCAGCGTAGATCAAGGCAAATAAATAACCGCGGATGAATTCCTGCCGGCCCCGCGCCTCAAGCTGCCGATCGACGTCAGGGACTATGTCCGACGAGATGTCCGCGGTTCGTTTTATTCCCTCCGGCGTCATTTCAAAAACCCATGCGATAATCACGGAAAGCACGAAACCGAGCGCGAGAAATACGACGAATGCTTTCATCACCCACCCAGGCACGTCGAACGTCGGCAGAAGAATCGATGTAGCCTGGATCAGCAGCCAGGAGACAACAGCGTACGCGACGACAACCTTGTAAACATCGCGCCGCTTCAATTCGGCGAAGAAGCTTCCAGACTTCATTTGTGAAGGAGTCGCTGATCTGAGTTGTGATACCGGAGCAATTCGCGCGCTACTGCCATTGCTGTCTGAGTGCTGTTCAGCGAAGTAGCAGCGCCCCAACTCATCGAGCACTGAGCGCACGTCATTCCCGGGATTGGCGCCATCAAGCTTGAATGGAAAGCCCGCCACTTCCAGATTGTTCGCGTCAGAAACCATCACAGTCCCGGGGTTGTGGCCAGGTTGGCCGATGAACTTATGGATATCGTAGGCGGTTCGTCCAGATCGACCAGGTAAACTCCGCGCCCATAGGTAGAGGCGGCAAGCTGACGGCTCATGGCGTTAAAGGAAAGCGAGGTAACCATCATTCCCGTCGGTATGCCGTCGCTCATGTTCCGCCAGTTCACGCCACCATCGGGGCTCTCAAAAACGCCCGCGTAGGAAGCGGCGAAGATTTGTTCCGGATTGGCCGGGTCGATCGCCACATCGCGATAGTGGAGGTTATGAATTCCGTCTTGTTTCCAAGTCAGCCCCAGGTCCGTGGTCTTGTATATGCCGGAATCGCACGCGAGATACGCCGTTTGCGGGTCGGTGGGATGGACAGTAATTGCCCGGATTCCTCCCGGTTGATTGCGCTGTGTGACTTGGATCCACGTAGCGCCGTTGCCTTGGTCTGCGTTATGCGTCACAAAAACCGTATCGTAACCTCTGACGGCGTAAATGATATCGGAGTTGCTCGGAGCTTCGTAGACCGCGGTGACAGAGTCATCGGGTCTACTGGCATCAAAAAGCGAGTCCCCGATCCTGGTCCAGACTACAGTCTGAGCCGTCCCGTCTAAAGTCCGAACCACTTGCTGGCAAGCGGCGATAACATGGGTTGGAGAAGATGGATTCATGCTAAACGTCGGGAAGAAGTTGCAAGCATTATCATTAGCCAATTCAAGCGGGGAGATGCGGACCCACGGATAGGGGGGGCCGGCCGTTCTCCTAATTCTCTGAAACGCATTCGCGACGTCATGATCGGGGTGCACGATGTAAGTGGCCTTGTAGGCCCAGGTGCTATTAATTGGGTCGATGAGATCGTGGGCGGAATCGCCGCCGCCAAGTGAATACCATGGAGTGCCCAGATTGCTGTACACCACGCCGTTGTCTTGCGTTCCCGCTATCATACTGCCGTCGGCGCTCAAGGCGACGCTATACATCAGTGCCCCGGGAAGGTTTTGATTAAGGTTCGTCCACTGCAGCCCGGCGTCCGTCGATCTTACCGCGCCTCCATCATTGCCCTCGTACACGATGTTACGAGCTCTCGGTGAGAAGGCGATCACTTGTTGATCGGGATGGATGGAGCCTATTTGTGTCCACGTCCCGCCTTCATTGTCAGTGCGGTAAAGGGCCGGGTTGCCTCCGAGGATGATGTTCGGGTTGAAGGGATCCACGGCGAACACGGAGAAGCCAAAATTGGTCGGGATTCGAGTCCACGTCGCGCCAGCGATTGTATATTTATAGAGAGCACGGTTTTCGCGTACGCCTCCCAAGAGGTAGAGGGTAGAATTGACCAAGCTCAATCTGCTAAGCGCACAGCCTGCATTAGGCGCGCAAGCGGGGAGGTCGCGTATGGAAGTCCAAGTCTTGCCGGAGTCAACGCTCTTGAACACTCCCTCGTCGTCAGTGACGTAAAGCGTGGAGGGACGAGTGGAGCGATCAATGGCTACATCATGTATTCCGTGATACCTCGTCCTCGAGCCCGCCTGGCCCATCTGCCGCAAGCATGTCCAAGTTGAGCCGCTATTAGTTGAACGCCACAGTCCGGAATTGTCTGAAAGGCCATTGGCAACGTACACCGTCGTGTTCGATTGCAAGCCGCATGCGTTCGGATCGATGGCAATGGTCCTCATGTAAGTCCCTGCAAACTGAGCGCCGCCCAGTGGGCTGCTCCACGTTGCCCCTCCATCGAACGAGCGGTAGAGGCCGGCGCCGTAAGGTGCATAGCCGTCTCTGCCCGTGCTCACATAGACGAAGTTGTGAGCTCTGGGATCGATGGCGATAAAACTGACACTCTGCGAACTCCACGCGTCGGACAAATACCGCCACGTGCCACCGCTATCGGTTGTCTTGGCGAGTCCCCCAAAGCTCCCTGTATAAACCACGTTGGCGCTGGTCGGATCGATGGCCAAGGTATGAATCCTCGCACTTGCGTTTCCGCAGCTGTTCCCGATGGGAGGCGATATAGGAAAAGCCCAAGGCGGCACCAACTCCAGCGTTTCGGGCGAGATGAACTTCCGCCCTTGCAAAAGCGGGCTCAAAGGCAGCGCGCGCGCCGCGACCAGGGCGCTTCCGTAGGCGCTGGGCGACACGCCTCCTGGTCCTGTGCCGAAGAATTGGTTCAAAAATTCAGTACGCTTTTCGACATACTCGGGATCGTTATCGTTTTCTTCGGGCGAAACGTCAGCTTCACTGCTTGCGTCCTGCATACCATCGCGAAGCGAGTTCGCGACGGCGCTGTAACCGGTCAGTAACAGGGTTACCACCATCAACGAGCCTGCAGCTACATATTGGATGCGGCGTTGCAGGGTAACTACAACGTGCCTGTAGATAAGGTGAAATAGAGAATCGAATTTTGTTTTCATTTTGTCTTCCTGCTTTTTTGGTCTTCACCGAGGTACTGCAGGAATTCCGGCGCGACATAACGCGGGACGTTTGGACTTTTTTTGAAGAACCCGGCGGTCGGTCACTGGGGCGACCTACGGCGAGGCAAGCCGCGGATTACCGGCTTTCGCCTAGGCAGCTACTCCGAAAGCGATCGCGAGTTGAGCTTCGCAGCAGCCGCCTTGTAGGCTCAGAGTTCCGAATCGCCGGCGCGGCGGAATTGGCAGACGCAAAATGCGTCGTGGGTCTTATCTAGCGAACTGCTGTCTTGTGTATGCGCGAGCACGCGCGACACAAAACGAACAGAAAAGACGCTGACACGGCTGTGGCACCATTGTTCGTGGTGCTGCGTCCATCCCAAAAGAAGTCGAAGTCGTTTTGTTGCCTGCTACCGTTACCTAGCAAGTCCCTTCGCTGAGCATCGCTGGAGTAGTAAGCGGGATGATGTAGCGGGGGGCCCATGAAGGCCAGGCCGGTGGCTACGTAGACCTCGGTGCTGCGCAATCCGGCCGCATCGGTGTAGAGGTGAACCAAACGAACTCGGAATGTTGAAGAAGGCAGAACCGTTTCGTTCAGTAGGTCATTGCTTTTTCTAAATCGATTTCTTCTGCCAACAGATTTTCCTGGAAGATTCCAGTTGCCGCGCTGACGCTATATCGCGCAGCTTCTGCGCTAATTTGTTCGCCAACAGCGACCGGCATCTTTGAATCTAAATCATAAACAATAAAAGTTTTCATCGTTAAATTCCTTTCGGTTACAGTTTCCTTGTTTTGGCCTTCTCGATTTCGTCTTCACCGAGGTACTGCAGGAAATTTGGGGCGACATAACACAGAAGGCTTAGATGTTTTCGACGAAACCCGCTTTTGGTTGGTCTCGGCCTTGATTGTGGATCTCGCCGACTCACAGAATCACATTGACTTGGGCTCCGATCGTGAAATGCTAGTTGAGCGTCACTCAGCCAGTCGTCTCTAACCAGGCAATTGACTCTCCTCCCGCTCCGGGAAACCGCGAACGAGGCTAGTTCGCAACAAGAGACATAATTGCCACAAATTCTTTTCAATCGCGTAACCTTTCCCTTTGCGACAGGTTCGCAGAAAGTGAGGACCTATGCCTATATCAGGTGTGACTGACATGTTGCGTACAAAGCACGCCGCTTTTTTCGTCGCGACACTCATTACGTCGCTGGCAATGGAGTCCCGATCCGCGGAAATCATTCAGCCAAAACCGGATCGGTATTTCAACGATTACGTCGGCGTCGTTTCAAAGGAATCTGCGTATCGTTTCAATCAAAAGCTCGCACAATTCGAGCCACTCAACTCGAGTCGCCTTAGAGATCGAATCGATTCCAGCCGCGATTCCGCCTTCGTAATCGTTGCTCTGAATGTGCGGCTTGATGACAGGCGACCCGGACAGACTGTTGCGGAAGAACATCGCGCTGGTGGTGGCTCGGCCGAAACTCCCACTAAACCCACCACCGTCACGGCCGTCCATCAGCAAGAACAGGAGCCCATCACGCCAGGACGAATAACCCCAGCCGACAACGGACCCGGAAAGACTGTTCCTGAAGAACATCCCAGTGGTGGTGTTTCGAGTCTCTGGTTCTTCATCATCATTTTTGTAATTGCCCTAATTGTTATTTCGATTGTTAGTTCGAGGATCTCCCTGCGACCCAGGTATTACGAGAGGAATGGCAAAAAATTTCCGAGCTACTATCCACTTCGTATAGCGATCGAGCTGAAAAGTGGCGGCGGCAAACCGCAGCAACAGTTGGACGGCTGGCAAGCGTCGTTGGAAGGTACCGCGAAACAGTTGGCGCCATTGCGACTATTGCCCCTTTTTGAATCGCAGGATTCAATTGATCAACTGGTCGATCGCGCACGGAGAAATGATCCGGATTATGAGCCGGCAGACTTCTCGGCCTGGTTCCAAGTGGAAACGCCTGCGGGAGTGAACGCTGACGAACTGGTCAAACGACTGAGAAAACTTGATAACGTCGAAACGGCCTATCTGATACGACCAAATCCTCCGCCAGATGTTAAGCCCGGAGACGATATACGCAATAAGAGGCAATACTACCAAGATAAAGCACCGAGGGGTATCGACGCTCGATTCGCCTGGGGGTTTTTTGGTGGCGATGGTGCGGGCATTGGATTCGTAGACCTGGAGCAGGGCTGGAACTTAAATCATAGGGACCTTGAGGATGCCAAGATTACGATCATCTCCGGCGTTAATAGGGACAACTACTCCCATGGAACATCGGTACTCGGTGAGGTGTTGATGGTAGACAACACAACGGGCGGCGTCGGAATTGCGCCATCGGCTAAAGGTCGCGTGATTTCACTGTGGCGCACCGATTCGAGCCCTAACACCGCAGATGCAATCCGCTGTGCCATCGCCACCATGTCATTTGGCGATGTACTCTTGCTGGAGGTACACGAAACCGATCCGATAAGTGAAACTGACTATTGGCCGGCTGAAATTTTGCAGCCAAACTACATCGCGATCCGTCTGGCGACCGCGATGGGTATTGTCGTAGTCGAGGCTGCCGGTAACGGCGGCTACGACCTTGACCGTTACACCAACGCAAAAGGTCGGAACATCTTTGATCGTAATTATCGCGACTCTCGTGCGATCATGGTTGGCGCCGGATCCTCAGAAGATCCACACACCAAGCTCCCTTTCTCAAATCATGGAAATCGTATCGACTGCTATGCATGGGGAGAAAACATTAATACGACAATCACTAGCGACACGGGCGGGAGCAATACGGAGTATACGACGCGTTTTGACGGTACGTCAGGCGCGGCGCCCATTGTCGCTGGAGCTGTCTTGATTGTGCAGGGAATTGCGCAGTTTTCGCTAGGGCGCCGACTTAGCCCGCTAGAGTTACGTGACCTGCTCACGACGAACGGAACACCGTCGGCCACTCCCGCAACTGATAAGATTGGCGTGATGCCAGACCTCAAGGCAATCATTACAAACAATCAGATCAAGCTGAGGCCCGTTCCCATTCCGACCCCAGGCCCTTCGTGAGCCAATGTCCTTTTCGATTGTTTACCTTAACTTTAAGACGTCGGCCATTGAATCTTACGGGGGGGATGCGGAGGTAGGTCATCCGGACCACCCTTACCCTGTTTCATGCTAATCGTGATTTCGACGGATCTGTTGTCGTGGGGAGGAGGGTCTTTGATAACTGCGGGCTTAACTGTGATAAGAACACGTGGTCTTTCTTTGGGAAATGAGTTAATCGCTTGCTCAATCCTTGTCCTGACTTGTTTTAGGTTATACAACAGTACTCCTTTTTGATTACCTGTTCCATGCCGAGGGCTGATTTCTATAGGTCGGGTTAATGTGGACGTTGGCATTTGTGAACACCTTTCTTTAGATTTTTGTTGGACTGACGATTCTGGATATTAAATTTTTTTGGTTCTGGCAAGCCGAAAATAGTGCGTACATTTTCTCGAGAAGTTGCGCGGGTTCACGGTTGCTTCTCCTTGCACAGTTCTTGAAATCGCGGATCGCCGCGCAGCGGATCCCACATGGGATCGAGACGGAGCCTCGCAGGAGTGACCGGAGGACGGGTCCGGGAGGGGGTCAAGAGGGCTTTCCTCAAAGCGGATATAGCGCGATCAGGTTCCCCCATTTGCGCAGCAACCTGAGCGAGGGTTTCGATCACAACAGGACCATCTAACGCGTCTTTCGCGATCGGCATGGCCGCCATGGCTCGTTCCAACAAACCAAACGCGGCCGCTTTGTCACCAAGACCCATGTTGATCAGTGCGAGGTTATCAACCAGGTACCAATTTTCCGGTTGTTCTTTCAGCATAGGCTCCAGTTCGCTGCGCGCCTGCTGCCAAGTTGCATGGGCGGCGGCATGATCGCCGGCGAGCTTCTGCAGCCAGCCCAATCGAAAGCGCAGATTGACAGCCTCAAAACCGTACGTTGGATCAAGCTTGGCTAGTTCTTGCTTTACCCGCGGAATGATTGGCGCAGGGTTGCGCTCCAGGATCGCCTGGGTAATTCGTTCCGACAAGTTACTGGAGTCGTCCGTCCTTGACTGCGGTATCGTAAGGAGAGCGGCCGCGCGTGGAAGATCACCTTCTGCCTGTGCGACTTCCGCCTTCATCGCGAGAATACTGAGGTCGTCTGGTGTAATATTCAGTACTTGATCAAGCTTCCGCAGCGCCTCCGGAAAACGACGAAGGTAAATATAGGAATTCGCGTGTTGTATGAGAAGGTTAGCATCGCGTGCATTGAGTCGCTCGGCTTCGTTAAAGTATGTCTCGCTCCGGTCCCACTGACCGCGCCTGCGTGTGACGTAGGCTAGCGATTCTGGGATACGGCTGTCATTGGGCAGGAGCTGACGTGCCTGCTCCAAGTAACGCGTGGCATTATCGTAATCTTTCAAGCAGGCATAGTGATAATAGCCCTTGGCCATCAACGCTTCTCCGAGATTTGGCTGAAGAGATAGCGCAGTGTCGGCCGCTTGCCGTGCCTCTTCACGGAGAGCATCGGTTGGTTGAAGAATCCGTGTGCTATAGCCGATTGCATCCGTGTATGACAGCAGCGCCCATGCAAGGGCAAACTTGGGATCTAACCGGACCGCTTCTCTGAGATATCTCTGTGCGCTCAGGTATTGAGCGGGGGTGTCTTCCGCCTTCAACGTGTACGCCAGGCCACGCAGGTAAGCATCGTAAGCCTCAGGATTATCTGTCGGCTTGGCGGCAATTACCTTTGCTTCGGCACCCGTGAGTTTCGCCTGCAGTTGCTCCGCGATCGCTTTGGCTACCTCACTCTCGACGACAAGGATGTCAGTCAATTTCCGATCGTAGGTGTCGGCCCAGAGATGGGAATCGGTTTGCGCGTTAATCAACTGCACATTGACCCGAATCTGATCGGCCGCTTTTTGCACGGTACCCTCAACAACGTTTGCTACGCCAAGCTGCTTCGCGATCTGGGCGAGATTGCGCGGTTTGTTTTGATATTGTTGCGTGGAAGTCCGCGAAATTACTTTTAAATCCGCGATCTTAGACAAGCGCGTTAGGATTTCATCCTGAATACCGTCCGCGAAATAAGCGTTATCCGGATCTTTGCTTAGGTTTTCGAACGGAAGCACTGCGACGCTCTTCGGCATCGGCACGGCGAACACACGGTTCCAAACCACCACGCCTGAACCGGCCGCCAGCGCAACCAACAGCGTGATAAGACCGGCAGTGCTTGGATTCCGTCGTACCCATTTTCTTCCACGAGTGAAAAAGCCAGTGCGTCGTGCCAGGATTGGTTCGTGCTTTAGCCAGTGTTCCAAATCTTCCGCAAGCGCCAGAGCAGAGGAGTAACGACGTTTTGGATCTTTCTCTAAACACTTGAGGCAAATTGTCGAAAGCTCGCGATCTATTTTCCGATTCCACAGGCGCGGTTGTCGCGGTTCGCTGTCTAGCAATAACCGGATCGTTTCGTAAGTCGTTCCTCCCGCAAAAGGCGGATGGTTCGTCAGCAATTGGTAGAGCACCGCGCCAAGTCCATAGATGTCTGTTGCCTTACTGAGTTTTGTGTGTTCACCGGCAGCTTGTTCCGGCGCCATGTAACTGGGTGTGCCCATCACGTCCAACGTGCGCGTGATCGTGCTCTCCGCTTCCATTAATCCCGCAAGACCAAAATCGGTGAGCAGCGGCTCGCCTTGTGCATCGAGCAAGATGTTTCCTGGTTTAATGTCTCGATGAAGAATACCGTGCTCATGGGCGTAATGCACCGTGTGCGCTAACTTCGCAATGAGTTCTACGGCGCGCCGGATCGACATCGGCGTGCGCTTGACGGCTTCATCGAGCTGGCCGCCTTCGACGAACTTCATGCTGAAGTAGCAGGAACCATCGCGCTCGCCCACTTCATAAACAGGAACGATGCAGGAATTTTCCAGGCTGGCAGCCGCTTCCGCTTCCCGGCGAAAGCGTTTCAGATGCGCTTCGGTGGTCCATGGGCCCAAACCGATCACTTTGAGCGCCACGGTGCGATTGAGACTTTTCTGATGAGCGCGATAGACTACGCCCTGGCCGCCGCGTCCGATTTCCTCCAGCAATTCGTAATCGCCGAAATCTGCGAGCATTGTAACCGGAGCCTGGGCTTTCTTCCTATCTGGTGATC
>JBKPLM010000038.1:0-7705 GCA_046731655.1 Verrucomicrobiota bacterium
CCACGTGGTGACGGTGGGCAACGGCACCGGCCCGCTGGCGGGAATCCACGGGCAGGGGACGTTTGTGTTCACCGGCCCCGCATCGCTGACAGACGTCATCTATTATGTGTACACGCCCTGACGCGGCGGGTAGCGACCAGAAATCTGTAAAGCACCCCAGCCACTAATACAGCCTAATCCGGAATCAGCCGTCACGCCTCACCGCGTGGCGGCTTTTGTTTCGCCTCGCTCGCACCGAAATGGGTCCCCGTCTGTAGCCGCCCCGCTCCAGTCGGGGCGTTACATCGCACTGCGACACGCTGGAGCGCTGTGGCTCCCGTCAGTTTCTTTGCAATGCGGCGCAAAGTTTCGGGAAGGAATGGGAAACGGTCTGTGTCTCCGGGTTGCCTAGAACGGAGACCACAAACCCAAAACAAGAAAGAAATCATATTATGAAAAACGGAAAAAATATCCTGAGTTACATCGTCGCCGCACTCTCCATCCTCGTCACCTCAGCGAGTTCGTCGCCGGCCGCGCCCGGGCAGACCTACCATGGCACGCTCACTGGCAGCACGTTCTACTGTAACAGCGAAGAATCTCCCGATTTCAGGCCCACTGTCACCGGCACGTGGAACCTGATCATCGATCCACAAACGTCGGCTCAACTCACCCTCGACGTCTTCGTCGACGGTCGCCATGACGTGGCGTTCGGGAACAACGCGTTGATACTAATCTCGCAGGACGACGGTGTCTATGTCTTCTCTGCGTTCGGAGGCTTCGCGATGGCAACACTCGATACGAGTGTAACTCCGGCCAGGTTCTCCTGGCACGTCGAATTCGGCGTCAGCTGCCCGGATCAGAACCCCTTCAACTCGCTGACGTTCTTCGGAGTGGCGAACCGCGGCGGTGGCTAAGAGCGGGCCCAGGATCCTGCGAATTCACCAAAGACGTGAAGTTGTCTTTTAAACCCCCTAAACCACCAAACCAAACCAAGCGATAGAAAATATCGTCAGTGACTCTCATGACGGGAAGTCATTGAAACCCAAAACAAGAAAAGGAAATCAAATTATGAAAAATCGAAACGTTCAGTTCAAACCAACAGCAGGGGTTCTGATTCCGCTGCTTCTCGCCTGCTTTGCGGCAGTGTTTATCTCGGCACCTACCCCGGCAGCAGCCAGCGAGATCGTGCCGTTCAACGGCACTCTCTCGGGATGCGTTGAAACTCAGGAGCCTGTGGACCAGTGCACTATTCACACACACGCGGTCCTTTTCGGAAACGCGACCCAATTGGGAACCTTCACCGGGACCGGAGAATTCTACCAAAACTTCTGCGAGGACCCTCCAAATATTACCTACATTGGCAGCTTTCACTTGTTTGCGGCCAACGGTGACGAACTCTCCGGCACTTTCGAGGGGTACCTGAGCCCGACTGAAACGCCTGGAGTGTACGACAACCATGAAACTTCGGACGTGACAGGCGGCACAGGTCGCTTCACTAGCGCCACCGGCCATTGGGAGTCGGGGGGGCAAATCGACCTCACCATGGAGCCGCTTTGTTTTGGCTTCCCCGTGCAAGGGTGGATCTCAAGTGTCGGTTCGAATAGGCGGTAGAGATTACGCGCCTGATCTGCGCATCGCACCTGGCGTTCGTCAAGCTGCGATGCGCTAGATCCACGATGAGACCTGCCACTTCTCGATTCAGCAAATGGCGTCGCTTCGCCGGAACGGAACAAGACGGTGCCATTGGTCTTGATTCGTTCGCGACTGATTAACCCGATACATAGCGGCGCCCTCCGCGATATGCAGCATCGGTTCCAAACTTTCTTTGCAACGCGGCGCAAACTTTCGGGGAGGAATGGGAAACGGTCTGCGTCTCCGGGTTCACCTGGGACCAAGGCCACCAAAACCCGAAACAAGAAAAGGAAATCAAATTATGAAAAATCGAAACATTCAGTTCAAACCAACAGCAGGGGTTCTGATCCCGCTGCTGCTCGCCTGCTTTGCAGCAGTGTTTGTCTCGGCACCCACTCCGGCAGCAGCCGGCGACATGGTGCCCTTCAATGGCACTGTCTCCGGGTACGTTGACTCTCAGTCCGGCACGGAGTGCGAGCCATCAACACACGTGATCAACTTCGGACACGCGAACCAATTGGGAGCTTTCACCGGGACAGCGGAATTCTCCCCGCGCCCATGCGATCCCGATCCGGATCTTTGTGAAAATAATATTCCCTACACTGGCACGTTTGACTGGTTTGCGGCCAACGGCGACGAAATCTACGGCACGTTCGAGGGGTACCTGTGCCCGACAGAAACGCCGGGAGTGTACGACAACCATGAAACCGCTGAGATCACCGGCGGCACAGGTCGCTTCGCCAACGCCACCGGCCATTTTGAGTTAGGTGGGCAACTAGACTTCACCACCAACCCGCCGTCCTTTGTACTCCCATGGCAAGGGGTGATCTCGAGTGTCGGCTCGAAGCGGCACTAGAGATTGTGCGCCTGTTCTGCGCATCGCAACTAGCGTTCGTCTAGTTGCGGTGCGCTGGATGACGTCTGGCATCCCCTGTGGAACCAAAAGATGATCAGTGAAGCCGGCCGGATGAAGCTCGGGATGGTCTAAGTCCTGGTGGTCCTGTCATTCTGGACAAAGCGAACCATTTCTAATTACTTAATCGGGCGGCGCTCCCCAAATCAGAGAATGTTTCGCTCGTTCACATGGGGGAGCGGCCAATTTCAAAATTTTTTGTGACATTTTTTATTCTCGCATTGACAATACCCGCTTGAATTTTAGACTCGACACCCCCGGAAGCGCTTGAGGTTGAAAAATTCCAAGCGCGCTTTAGAAATCGATATGCCTTTGACTGAACTTATTTTGACTGAAAACATTCCTGGTTTGGGGGCCGAGGCGGACGTAGTCAAGGTGCGTCGTGGTTATGCGCGCAATTATCTCCTGCCGCACGGGAAAGCACACGAAGTCACTCGGGGCGCGCTGCGTCAGATCGATGCTCTGAAGCAGAAGCGTGCCGAGCGCGAAGCCCACGAGTTGAACGAGGCAGAAGAATTGGCGCGCCGAATCGGCAAGGCGCGGTTCGTCTTCACGCTGGAGACCGGCGAGACCGGCAGAGCATTTGGGTCTGTTACCGCGCAGGATATTATGAACCGCATCAAGAACGAGCTCGGTGCGGAGATTGATCGGCACAAGATTGTTCTTGAGCGTCCGATCAAAGATACCGGCGAACATGAGGTCGCGATCAAGTTGCATCACGATGTGAATGCACAGCTTATTTTTCAGGTGAAATCCGCAGAGGAACCAAAGACCGAGGCTGAGAGCGCTTCGACTGAGGAGCCTGAAAAGAAAAAGAAACATCGATTTTTCCACAGGAAAAAAGAAACCGAATAAATGGCGACTCAACCGTCCGCGTGGACAGGAGAGAAGCCTCGTAAAGCGGGAAATGGCGCTGGCCGAGGTTCGGCGGCGCGAAGCGGCGAAAAGGTTGTCCCCATTTCGCACACAGGTTCTGCGCAGGATATTCACCGTACCCTGCCGCATAGCGTCGAGGCAGAACAAGGCGTCCTCGGGTCGATGCTGCTCTCGCCGCGGCAAGCCATCGCCGAGTGTGTGGAGAAAATTAATGAGGAATATTTTTACGTCCCGGCCCATCAGACGATCTATAGTGCGCTCGTCGATCTTTGGAATGCCGGACAAGCGATCGACCTGATCACGTTCACTCAAGTCTTGCGTGATCGAAATCTGCTCGAAAGCGTGGGCGGCGCGGCATTCGTCACGAGTTTATTCACGTTCGTCCCGACGGCCGCGAATCTTGAGTACTACCTCGAGATCGTTCGCGATAAATACATTCTGCGCCAAATCATTTCGGCCGCGACCGAGAGCGTCCGACGCGCCTATGAGGAGCAGGACGAGGTGAACAATCTTCTCGACGAAGTAGAACAGCGCATTTTCGCCGTAGGCGAAGACCGCTTCAAAGGGCAGGTGCTCTCGATGAAGGACCAGGTGATGGAAGCGATCGAGGCGATCGAGAAGCTCTACGAGCGCAAAGGTGGTATCACCGGCATCTCCAGTGGCTTCATCGAATTCGATCGGATGACCAGCGGCCTGCATCCGTCGGAAATGGTCGTGATCGCGGCGCGCCCGAGCATGGGAAAGACGGCGCTTGCCATGAACATCGCCGAACACGTTGCGATCAACGAGAAACTTCCGGTCGGCGTTTTTAGTCTGGAGATGAGCAGCCAACAGCTCGTGCAACGCCTGCTTTGTTCGCGAGCGCGTGTGAATCTGCAGAAAGTCCGCGACGGTTTTCTCGGCGAACGAGATTTCCCGAGTTTGACTGCGGCCGCTTCAAAACTAGCAGAAGCAAAAATTTTCATCGACGACAGCGCGAGCCTCACAATCCTTGAATTGCGTGCGAAGGCGCGCCGGCTCAAGGCGCAACAGGATGTGCGACTCATCATTGTCGATTACCTGCAACTGCTGAGATCGACCTCCCGTCGCGCTCAGGACAATCGGCAGTTGGAAATCTCCGAAATTTCCGCAGGCCTAAAAGGCTTGGCGAAAGAACTGAAGATTCCCATCATTGTGGTCGCCCAGTTGAATCGACAACCGGAGCAACGATCGGGTGGTAAACCGCGTCTGAGCGATTTGCGTGAGTCGGGCTCCATCGAACAGGATGCCGATTTGGTCGGATTACTTGTCAGGCCGGAGATTTATGAGGAAGACGAAGAAGCGCGCGCGGAAAAAGCCGGCGAAGCCGAGTTCATCATCGCCAAGCAGCGCAATGGGCCGGTCGGTGAGATTCCGCTGACGTTCCTGAAAGAATTTACTCGTTTTGAAACCCGCGCCCGCAATGTGGAGGAGCCACGCGAGGCGTTTTAGCGCAGGGGCGGTTCACCTGAGCCGCCCGTCCCACGGGTGATCGCATCCGACGCGGGGCGATTGAGGTCAATCGCCCCTACCTGAGTGATTTCGCTGCGTCAATCACATGCTGCGCGTCGATTCCACGCTCCTTCATCACTTCGGGACCGGGCGCGCTCAAGCCGAATTGATGTAGCCCAATTACTTTCCCGTCGAGGCCGACGTATTGATACCAAATCTCAGTCACTCCGGCTTCGATCGCGACGCGTTTCCGACATTCGTTAGGCAGGACTTTCTCGCGGTAATCTGGAGGCTGCCGATTAAAACGTTCGAAGCACGGCATGGAAACTACGCGCACGCCGTCTCCGAGTTCTTCCGCTGCCTTAAGCGCGTGCTGCAATTCGCTCCCGCACGACATGATAATCAGGTCCAGTTTCGCTTTCTCTTTCCTGGCGATGTAACCGCCACGCAGTACTCCATCGCGACGCAGGTTTACCTCGACGTCGTTTAGCATCGGGACCGTTTGCCTTGTAAGCGCAAGAAACGTGGGCCCATCAATTCGTTCCATCGCCGCCACAAACGCGCCCGCAGTCTCTTCGGGATCAGCCGGACGAATCACGTCAATGTTCGGCATTAACCGAACGGAGCTCACCGTCTCCACCGGCTGATGAGTGGGGCCATCTTCACCGACGCCGATCGAATCGTGCGTGAAAATGTAAATATTGGGAAGCTTCGCCAGCGCAGCCAGCCGAATGGCGGCGCGGCAATAATCGGTGAACACAGTGAACGTCGCACCGGACGCGCGGAAGAGCCCGTGATACGAGATGCCGTTGAGAATCGCGCACATTCCATGTTCGCGAATGCCGAAGCGGATGTTGCGCCCGCCAGGGTCATCGCGATTGAAATCGCCTCCGTCCTTTATGTAATTCATGGTCGATCCGTAAAGATCGGCGCTGCCGCTCATCAACAACGGCACCGCCTGCGCGATTGGCTGCAATACTTCGCCGCCGGCTTTTCGCGTCGCCAGCTTCGCATCCGTGGGAAAGTCAGGAATCTTCGATAAGAGGTCGGCGGGGACTTTTCGTTCCAATCCATCATCGAGCGTCTTCGCTTTGTCGGGATTTTTCTTGCGCCAGGCGTTATAGGTTTCTTCCCATTTCTCGTAGTCGGCGAGCAGCTTCTTTTTGTGTTCGGCAAAATAGTCGTACACGTCCTTCGACACGAAATAATGTTCCTCTGGCAACCCGAGTGCCGTGCGCGCCGCATCTACATATTTCGCGCCGGCTTCTCCGTGCGCCTTGTACGTCCCTGCTACTTCAGGAATGCCTTTGCCGATAAGCGTGTGTGCGATGATGAATTGCGGTTTTCCGTTGTCGCGTCTCTTCGCCACGTTCAACGCGTCGAGGAACTGTTGCATGTCATCTCCCTCGATCTCCTGGACATCGAAACCGTACGCCTCCATGCGTTTGCCGGTGTCTTCGCTCTGCGTTTCTTTCGCTGCCGCGTCGAGAGTGACGGCATTTGAGTCGTAGATGAAGATCAAATTATCGAGGCCCCAATGACCGGCGAGCGCGCACGCCTCCGAGGCGACACCTTCCTGCATGTCGCCGTCGCTGCATAAACAGATCACATGCTGATCGAAAATCTTGTGCTCATCAGTGTTAAAACGCGCCGCCGCCATTTTTGTCGCCACGGAGATACCCACCGAGTTGCCGACTCCCTGACCAAGAGGCCCCGTCGTGCATTCCACGCCGGGCGTATCGCCGAATTCAGGGTGACCAGGCGTCTTTGAATGCAGTTGCCGGAATCGTTTGATTTCCGACATCGGCAAATCGTAGCCGCTCATGTGCAGCCACGCGTACAAGAACATGCTGCCGTGCCCGCCCGAGAGCACAAAGATATCGCGATTGATCCAGCGCGGTTTGTCCGGATTGTATTTTAACGCATACCCATACAGTACGGCGCCCATGTCGGCGCAGCCGAGCGGAAGCCCCAGGTGACCGGACTGCGAAGCCTGCACAGCATCCATGCACAAACCGCGCGCCTGGTCCGCCGCTTCAGAGAGAATTTTGATATTTAGACTCATGGAAAAGGAAGGAAGAATTTTGATTTCAGTTTAAAGATTAAAGACGCGAATCTCTATATGGCCGAACATTTGCGTTCGACAATGAATTTTCCGCTGCTGAGCTATTGGATGGTGGTAAACCGGAAGATCGAAGGACTGCTGCCCCCGTGAAAACGCCGTCACTGCTCCAAATTGTCGAGCGCCTCGAACGCCTCGCAGGCAGGTTGCCCTCCAAAATCCAAAAAGCTGTTCTCAACGAGCTCACGCCGTTGAAGCAATTATTTCTCCAGCAACGTTCACCGCGTTTTCTTTTTGCCGGCTCAGCGCAAGTACCTGCGAGGAAAATCATGTCGGCCCTTTTTGGTTCGGCGGAATTTGTCGCGCCGAATACCGCGGCTCCGCTTTGCCGCTGGTCCGAGGTCGGCTTTCCAGAGCGAGGAAAGATATCGATCATTGACGCCCGCGGGGTTGATGATTCTGCGGCCATCCACGTCCGGGATGAACTCAAATATCGCGCTGCAGATATCATTTTTTTCATTCACGACGAGCGAATCTCCCAGGAAATGGAGCGGCGCGAACTGGCTGAGTTACACAGTTATCTTAGCTGGAATGAGACACTGGATACGGATCGCAAGATAATCGAAATCATCGTTCCGCCGTTCGAGAAGGTCGCTTCGCGCGATCACAACAACTTCGGTGCGACACGCGACGAACACGTGGTCGGATCAAATCTCGTGAGACGCGGCGCGTTCTTGGAAACGCTGCGGTTGGTTTCTGTGGATAACGATCAG
>JBKPLM010000039.1:0-7058 GCA_046731655.1 Verrucomicrobiota bacterium
CTTTGACTACGAGCAAAGTCCGGCGCCCGCCGCGCGACGTTCTTGATTCGCGAATTCATCACGCGAATCTGCTGAATTCGATTCTGGCAAAGATCGAAGCAAACAACGCCGGAGCGGATGACGCCTTAATGCTCGACACGCGCGGTTTTGTCGCGGAAACAAACGCCACGCACGTCTTTATCGTGCGCAACTCCGATAAATCGCGAGCGAGCGGCGATCTTGCAACCAGTCGCGTTGTGGCCTGCCCCGAGGGAATTACCCGGGCAACAGTGATGGAGATTTGTGCCGCGGAAAAAATTCGTTGCGTCGAGACCGATCTGTCGGTGGTCGATGTTTACGGTGCTAATGAAATGTTTTGTACAGGCACAATGGGCGAGCTGGCTGCGGTCACCAGGTTGGACAATCGCCAAATTGGCGATGGCAAGGTCGGCCCGATGACAAAACGCCTGAGCGAACTTTACGCCAAACGGACTGCGACCGAAGGCGTACAGATTGTCTAATTGCTCGGCTTCTAGGGATGTCGAGTCTCTTTACTCTCCCAGGTTTTCTTTTTGAACGAGACCCGCCCTGAGCCCTCCTCGAATGCTTCAAAATGTTCCGGGTTCTGCTGGTAGTATTTCTGGTGGTGCGCCTCAGCCGGATAAAATTTCATCGTCGGCAGAATTTCGGTCACGATCGGTTTGCTGAATTTGCCGGAGCGCGCAAGCTTCTCCTTTGAAGCCTCCGCGATTTTTTTCTCCTCATCGTTGACGTAAAAAATGGCGGCGCGATAACTCGGTCCGATATCGGTAAACTGTCCGTCTGCCTGGGTGGGATCGATTTGTCGCCAGTAAATATCGAGCAACTGGTCGTATGAGATTTTCACCGGATCGTACGTAATCTGGATCGACTCGCGGTAGCCGGTTTTTTCGGATGAAACGAGCTTGTAAGTCGGGTTCGGTTCGGTCCCGCCGCAATAACCTACTATGGTGTTGATGACACCTTTGGCCTTATCGAACGCCGGTTGAATGCACCAAAAACAGCCGCCCGCAAAGATCGCGGTTCTGGTTTCCACGGGAGATGAATTTTGTCCATGGCCGCTTGCGATAGTGCACGCGGTAATCAAAGCGTAGCTGAGCAAGAGAATAAGTATTCGCTTCATAGTTTCGACGTTAGACAGCTTCTCAATCGGCGCGTTGTGAATAACTCAGCCCATTTTTTGCTTGCCATCAGGAGGCCGATCGTCATAAACCGGTTCCAAGCTTAATTCAATGCGGGCCAGACCAAAGTCTCAAAACAGCCACGCTTCTTTCGGCATTGTCGCCCCGTTCATTCGAATTCCTGGTTTCGTTCCCTGTTCACTTTCTCCTCAGCGTGCCTGCGGATGAGGGTAGCTTAGCTCACCGCAGGCACGTCCCTTCTCGGCTGGTTGAGCTCGATTCGCTAACTGATCGCCTCGATCTCGACAAGATTTTTGGACGCAGAATGCCTTTGCATGTCGATCTTGGTTGCGGCGATGGTTCGTTTCTTTGCGCGCTAGCGCAGCGGATGCCGGACAAGAATTTTCTCGGAATCGAACGCCTGCTCAATCGAGCGCGCAGTTCGGCGCGTAAAGCCGCCAGCCTCGATAATGTGCGGCTGTTGCGTATGGAAAATTTTTATGCTGTGCGTTATCTGTTGCCTGCCGAATCGGTGGAAAGATTCTATCTGTTGTTTCCCGATCCCTGGCCAAAACGCCGTCATCATCGACGCCGGATTGTGACGCCGGATTTCCTTGGGGCGATTCATTCCGCGCTCCAGAAAAATGGGAGCATTTATGTTGCGACAGACGACGTTGACTACTTTCGGAAAATCAAAGAGATCGCCAATTCAGACCCCGGTTTTGCGAGCAGTGACGGTACTCTCGATCTGCCACCGAGCCGATTTGGATTCATTTTCCGCAACAAAGGCGCGTCAATTCACTCGCTGGAACTGCGAAAGATTTCGCCCGTGACATAGCTTTGCGCTTCCCAACTGTTTTGACGAAACCGCAGCATTACTGCGCCCGTCTCGTCCAGGCGGAAGAGCTTAATGCCGCGTTTTTGCAAATTCTCAGACCAAGCGTCGCCGATTCGCTCGTAGCCGGGGAAGTCGCGCGAAGTCGCAATGATCAGACGGGGTTGCACGGCGTCGAGGAAGGCTCCAGAGCCAGATTCTCCCGAATGATGCTGACCTTTAATGATGATGTCGCTCTGTAGGTTCAAACGACTGACCAACAACGCCTGTTCCGTCTTGATGCCACTATCCGACATGAACAAGATCCGGGTGGTCGGCGCCACCAACAGATGAACGACGCATGCCTGATCATCAGCGATCGGCGAGCTGATGTTCCACGGAGGGAACAAGACATGAGCGGTCACATCTCGCGACAGACGGAAGCTGTCTCCCGCAGCCAGATTGTTCGGTTTGATTCCGTGTTCTCGGAACAACGGTTGCAATCGTCTGTGTACAGCTGAGTGGTCGGGTGCCGGATTATCCACGATATGGACCCGAGGAAAATCTTCCAGCAATTGCGCTGTGCCACCCAGGTGATTTGCGTCGCCGTGAGTAAGCAGTACGCCAGAGAGGCGGTTCACCCCGGCCCAATGTAAGTACTCACGGACCACGCGTTGATAAGTCCGGTCACTCCCGCAATCGAACAACCAGTTTACGCTTCCCGTTCGTAAATGAACAGACGCACCAGCGCCGGCATCTAGCACCGTAACCTTTGCGATAAGCTTTTCAGGCCAATGTGGATGTTCGACGTAAAAATGGCCGCCGGGAACATGCGCCAGGAATTGCACGATTCCGATCACAAGCTGTGCCAAAAGCCAGTTGGCATTATTGAAAATCAGCGCAAGACCGGGCAGAAGTGGCGTTGAAAGAAGAGAAAGAAGCGCGATCGCGAGAATGAAGAATGCAATCGGTACCACGATCAAATTCGCCACCAAAGAAATCGGTGTGACGATGTAAAAATACCAAAGCACCAGCGGCAACGAACCAACCCATGCCGCGAGCGAAACACCCGCCCCGTCACAGAGCCATTTGAAACCGGTATGCATCCAAAGTCGCGGGCCGCGCAACAGGCTTCGTGGAAGGAAAGGATCGGGAGCGGTCCATTGTTGCAAGAATTCAGCAAATGGATCGGCAAACAATACGATGGTGCCCACGACTGCGAAGGAGAGTTGGAAGCCTGCCGAAAAAAGTTCGTTCGTGTTCCAGCTGAGGAGAAAGAACGCCGCGGCAGCGAGGCTATTGAGAACGAAAACCTTGCGTTCAAAAAATAAGCCTCCAAGCAAAATCGAGCTCATGACTGCCGCGCGCACACTTGAAACGTGGAGTCCGGTCACCGCAGCGTAAAAAAGAAGCAGAGGTATGATGAGCGCTGCGGCCCATTTGCGCGAGAGTCGCGCGACCATTGCCAGCATCCATAACAGCGCGGCGACAATTCCTACATGTAGACCCGCAACAGCAAAAAGGTGAAGCGTGCCAGTTTGTTGAAATGGTTCCTCGATGTCTTCCGGGGTTTGGTGCCTGAGACCGAGCACGATCCCACTGAGAAAATTCTGCACCTCAGGCGCGTTCTCCAATCCTCTGCAAATTGCGTTTTGCATCCATGCACGCGATTCCTGCGCGAGACGCAGGATCGCGTTGCCACCGCCCCGCCGAATCAGAGCGCCATCCTCCGGATAACGAACAAAGAGCGTTCTACGGACGTCGTGACGCGCTAGGTAAGAGCGCATATCGAATTCGCCGGGATTTCGGGGTGGCGCGATTACTTCCGCGATTCCAAACAGCTTCAACTCGTCACCAAATTCCGGAGTGCCTTTCCAGCGAACCTGGCAGACGGCGTGCGTGGATTGGTTCTGACCTTCGAATTCGATAGACTCGAGCCTTAGCAGGAACGTCGCAAAGCCGCTTGGCGCAATCTTTGGCTCAGTAACGACGCATCCAGTTGCAGTAACGACCCGTCGCCGGCCGCCAAGTTCATCAGCAAGTCGCCAGCCTTCCGTGTTGCTCGTCTCAAGGGTGTGCAGGAGGAAAAAGCCAATTCCGACGATGGTATAGGTCACGAGCAGGGTCGGTCGCCATGCGACGATAACAATGCCGATCGCCAGGAGGATTGTCAGTACCGTCAAGGCGGTACCAGAAAGCGGAAAGACGTCCGCGATGATAATTCCTATTGCAGCCATGAGCGACAAACCAACAAATGGCTGACGCGGCGCGCTCGGGAATTTCATCCATCGGCTTTTCGCTTATCCGGCCTTGCCAATGCAAGCCGCAATCTAAAAACCGCGAAAACCCCACGCTCCACATTCACGCCTGGTCATCCCGAACGAAGTGAGGGACCTCACCTTCGCGCTGGGGAATCACACAATTCACGGTGGGTGATCTTGGCGTCGATTGAGGGGTCCTTCGCTTCGCTCAGAATGACGTTTATGAGCGGTGGACGTTGAAATCCGCTACGAAGATTTCGGACCTGGCACTAGGAGCACAGGACGAGTGCTGTGTTTCAACACGCCTTTAGTGGCGCTTCCTACCAGCAGGTTATACATCGCGCCATGTCCGTGTGTACCCATCACGATCAGATCGGCATTAAGCTCATCGGCCTGATTCAAAATTTCTTCGGCCACTGCGCCAGTCGGCTCATGTAAACTGACGTTGATTCCGTCCTGAGCTATCTCTCCCTGCCATGTGGCGATTTTCGACTTCTGACCTTCATCCTCTAAGATAGTTTCCGGCATCGGTTCAAAGCCTGGAACTGGCACGCCCGACATCGGCGCAAGCTCGGGCATCCCTGCCAGGCCGTAGCCGAGCGTGCCCGGCGCTGCCGCCGCAGTGAGTTCTTTTACGTGAACAAGATTGATCTCCGCGCCGAGAGCCTTAGCCAGTTTTCGGGCCAGATCGATCACCGACGGTGTTACGTCGGAAAAATCGATCGGCACGAGAATACGTTTCATGTTTGCGGCATCGAGCTTAACTGGCGCATCGCGCTATCTCAAGATCGTGATGCAAGCGACTTGCGTGGCGCAGACAATCCTGTCTGCGCTTTAAGCGTTGCAGGCACGATTGCCTCCGTCACGGGCGCGCCGTAATTTCCCCTGTGCAGGACCTTTTCGGGGAGGACAAGGATGTTGAAGTCGAAAGTGCCGATAGTGCGCCGCTTGCCACTCGCATGCGCCCGCGCTCACTCGATGAACTCGTCGGCCAGGAGCACGTTCTGGCGCCTGGTAAGCTTTTGCGCAGAGCAATTGAAGCCGATCGTCTGCCTTCAGTGATTTTTTCCGGACCGCCCGGCAGCGGTAAAACCACATTAGCTCGAATCATCGCGGAGGTGACGCACGCAAAATTCATCCGGATCAGCGGCGTGGAAAGCAATGTTGGCGAGATGCGCCGGGTCATCGCCGCGGCCGCGAATCGTCTACGCACGTCCGGGAGAAAGACGATCCTGTTTGTTGATGAGATCCATCATTTCAACAAGGCGCAACAAGACATTCTTTTGCCCGACGTTGAGGCAGGGACTCTCCGACTCATCGGCGCGACGACCTACAATCCGTTCTTTTATGTTAACAGCGCGCTCGTGTCGCGTTCGCAGGTTTTTCGACTTGAACCTCTCAGCGTTGAGGAACTCGAAGTATTGATCGATCGTGCACTGGCCGACAAAGATCGCGGACTGGGAAATTACAATGTAAAGATGGACAAAAACGCGCGTCGGCATCTCGCAAAGTTGAGCGACGGCGATGCGCGCAAATGCTTAAACGCGCTGGAGGTGGGAGTCCTCACCACACCTTCAAAAGGAAACAATGGCGCAATTCATTTCACGCTTCAGGTAGCCGAAGAAAGCATTCAACAGAAAGCCGTCGTGTACGATCGCGCCGGCGACGCGCACTACGACACGATCAGCGCTTTCATTAAAAGCATGCGTGCGTCCGACGAGAAAGGCGCGATGTACTGGCTCGCCAAAATGCTGCATGCTGGCGAAGATTTTCGTTTCATCGCGCGACGGATCGTGATCTTCGCGAGCGAAGACATCGGTCTCGCCGATCCGGATGCGCTGCGGCTGGCGATCGCGACCCAACAAGCAGTGGAATTTGTTGGCATGCCCGAAGCGCGAATTCCTCTGGCACATGCCACCGCCTACATGTGTCGAGCGGCGAAAAGCCGGGAAGCATATGATGAGCTGAATGCGGCGACCGAAAAGGTCGAAATGGAACAAACCAGGCAGGTCCCCGAGGACCTCAAGAACAAACATTTCCCGGTGAATCCAGAAAGTTAACCACGAATGCACACGAAACGGGCACGAATCTCAGCGCTCAGATATCCAGAAGTCGGAGATCGCAGTTTCGCGCGCGAAGCGCGCTTTAGAGTGCGGCGACTTGGCGCCGCTTTCATTTGCATCGTGTAATTGCGCAAATTCGTGTTGCATATGCAACAAAACATTGCAGGGGTCTAACACATCGTTCGTTCGGGATACTAGAAGTTTGCTTTGGCCATGGTGGTTGGGAAATGTGCGGCGTTCAACCGTCACCCGTTCGCGGCCACGATGACCCTTCGTTTTCTTCGCTGCCTTCTGTAGAAATCTATCGGCATGCATCAATCAGGGAAGGAGATCGGAGTCGGCGGACCGTTGTCGCGTTTTCTGCGACTGATTCGTTTTTCACATACAATTTTTGCGCTGCCGTTTGCTCTGGGGGCGCTTGTTGTGGCCGCACACGGTTGGCCGTCGTTGCGGGTTTTGGTTCTGGTTGTGTTCTGCATGGTGTTCGCGCGCACTGCAGCCATGCTCTTCAATCGAGTAGTTGACTGGTCGCTCGATCAGCGCAACCCCCGCACGGCTTCGCGTCATCTGCTTGTCCCCAAGTCAGGAGCAATCGTGTTGCTTGCGACCAGTTCTAGCGCCTTTCTTCTCGCCGCGGCGGCGATCAATCGATTGACTTTGATTCTTGCGCCAGTTGCGCTGGCCTTGATTTTTTTCTATTCGCTCACAAAACGATTCACGAGCGCAACGCACTTCTTTCTCGGCCTCGCGCTGGCGATCGCACCGATCGGCGCATGGATTG